>NZ_JAPDNV010000014.1:91805-106043 GCF_026013155.1 Paenarthrobacter sp. PAE-2
AGCAATTGACTCTTAATCAATGGGTTCCGGGTTCGAGTCCCGGGGGGTGCACCAAAAAAGGCTCCGGATCGCTCGATGCGATCCGGAGCCTTTCCTTTTATCCGCCCCCTGCAGGAACGGGGCCAGTCTTATGCGGTGGTCTCCCCCGAGGGCTTTTCCGCCCCTGGCGCAGCAGTTTCATGAGCAGGCCGGATACCCACCTCTTCAGCCAACGGGACCCCGATGAGTCCGCTGACCACGATGCGGAGTTCGTCGCGGAGCCGCGCAGTGTCAACCGCAACGGGGGCAAGGACGTCCTGCTCCAACTTCACGGCCTCGCTCAGCGCCTCGCTACCGGCGGGCGTAAGGGTCACCACATGGCTGCGGCGGTCTGAATCACTGCGGTGGCGCGTCACGTGCCCATGCAGTTCGAGCCGCGCAAGGGTGGTACCCATCGTCTGGGCCTTGACCCTGGCAACCTCCGCCAAAGCGGCCTGGGTGATGGGACCCTTGGCAGCCAGGACCTGCATGGCGATAACGCCGGCGTGCGTCAGGCCAATCGACTTCAATTTCTCGTTCCATGAGATTTCCACGAGCCGCGCAGCGGTCGAAAGTAGTCGCGTCGTGGGCCATCTCTCCATATCAGGCATGTCGATAGTATATGCGCGCTAAGCATGCTTACATTGCTTCTCCGCACTAAAGTGGGTGATTGCGCACATATTTCAAGGAGCAAATTTTGGCGGAGCGACTCACCCCGGGCGACCAGGCCCCGGACTTCATTCTTCAGGACAAGGACGGCAAGGAAGTACGCCTGCAGGACTTCCGCGGCCGGAATACCATCGTGTATTTCTACCCGGCGGCCTCCACCCCGGGTTGCACCAAACAGGCCTGTGATTTCCGCGATTCCCTCGCGTCCCTGCAGGGAGCCGGCTACGAAGTCCTCGGCATCTCCCCGGATTCTGCCAAGGCACTGGCGAAATTCGCCGACACGGAGGGCCTCACCTTTCCCCTGCTCTCCGACGAGGACCACTCGGTTGCGGAGGCCTACGCAGCCTGGGGCGAGAAGAAGAACTACGGGAAGACCTACATGGGCCTTATCCGTTCCACGATCGTGGTGGATCCGGAAGGAAAAGTGGCTCTGGCCCAGTACAACGTCCGTGCAACGGGTCACGTGGCCAAGCTGCGCAAGGACCTCAAACTCGATCAGTAGCAGGTACACTGGACCCCGACGCCGCCGGTACTGCCCCTGAGGGCTGGAACCGCAGGCAAGCGCGAGTGGTGAAATTGGCAGACACGCAGGATTTAGGTTCCTGTGCCTTCGGGCGTGGGGGTTCAAGTCCCCCCTTGCGCACAGTGTTGGAGCTTTGGCTCCCTGGGGACACCCCAGGCTTTCAAAGCCCGGGGTGTCCTTCCTCAAGAAGACGGGGAACGTGTTCCACGGGCGTGTGCCGCCTGGCAACGGATTCTGCCTGCAGGACGTTCAACTAGACTGAAATGCTGTTCGGCAAAGTCGGCACCAATTCACACCAGCTTGAGGGGACAAGAGTGGCAAGCAGCAAGACGCGGCGTCTGGCGAAGCAGTGCGGCGCCCTGCTTCTGGTGATGGGACTCGCAGCGTGCACGGGAACACCCGGGCCCGCACCGTCCTCTTCCACCAGCAGTCCCGCTCCCGCTGTCCCTACCGAAACGTTCAACTTCGGGACCGCTTCCATGCCTTTGGGCCTGGATCCGGCGATGACCGCGGATTCCGAGGCCTACCGGGTCACCCGTCAAGTCCTTGAAGGACTGGTGGGCGTGGACGGCTCCACCGGGCAGACCACTGCCCTGCTCGCCACCGGATGGCAGGACAGCAACAATGGCCTGAGCTACGACTTCACCCTGCGCGAAGGCGTCCGGTTCCACGACGGCACCCCGTTTGATGCAGCAGCGGTCTGTGCCAACTTCAACCGGTGGTTCACGTTCCCGGCCGCGTTGCGAAAGCAAGCACCGGGAATCTCCTTCCAGGGCGTCTTCAAGGCCTACTCCGACGAACCGGTCTTTTCCATCTACAAGGACTGCGCGGTCCAATCGCCAAACAAAGTCCAGATCAACCTCACCCGTCCCTTCACCGGTTTCCTTCAGGCCCTGACGTTGCCGGCCTTTGCGATCTCATCGCCAACGGCCCTGGAAGCACAGAAAGCCAACATCCTTGACACCGTTCGAAACGGTCAGGCGGTGTCCGCCTACGCAGCCCACCCGGTTGGCACGGGCCCCTTTAAGTTCGGTTCATGGGATGACCAGAAGGTCACCCTGACCACGAATGAGGCCTACTGGGGAAACCGCGGGCAAATTGCCACCATCAACTTCATCCCGTATGACCGCGCCGAAACGCGGCAGCAGGCGCTGCTGGACGGGAAGATCGACGCCTACGACCTCGTGACCCCCGGGACGTTCGATCAGCTCGTGAAGAAGGGAGTCCAGATCATCCAGCGGGACCCCTTCTCCGTGATGTATTTGGGCATCAACCAAGCCGTTGCCCCCTTGGAGAAACTCGAGGTCCGGCAGGCAATCGAGATGGCCATCGACAAAGAGACGCTGATCCGGCGCTTCTTCATCGACAACACCGCCCAGGCCTCCCAGTTCGTCCCCCCGAAACTCAGCGGCTTCAACAACAACGCTCCTTCCCTGGGCTACAACCCGGAGAAAGCAAAGGAACTCCTCAAGAAAGCCGGCTACGACGGCGAGCCTTTGAAGTTCTACTATCCGCTCAATGCCACACGGGCCTACCTCCCTACGCCCGAGAAAATCTATGCAGAGATCAGTCGGCAACTGGTGGCCGTGGGCATCAACGTCAAACCCGTCCCGATCGATTGGGAGGACGGCTACCTCCAGAAGGTCCAGTCCCCGGGCGACCATGCCCTGCACCTTCTCGGCTGGAACGGTTCTTATGCCGATGCAGACAACTTCCTGGGTCCGCTCTTCGGTGAGCAGCGTGCTGAGTTCAACTACTTCGACGCAGACGTGTTCCACAAGATCGAACGTGCCCGCGCCTTGCCCGCCGGTGACGGCCGCAACACGGAGTACCAGTCGATCAATGCCGCGATCGCTGCTTCCGTCCCGGCAGTTCCGATCGCCTTCCCCATCTCCGCCCTGGCGCTCTCCAACAAGGTGGAAAGCTATCCCGCTTCCCCGGTTCTCAATGAAGTTTTTACGAACGTCCGCTTAAAGCCTTGACGATTCCCTGCAATTTCAGTATTGGACTCGCACGGGGATATTCTGTGACAGCCAGTGCCGCCGCTAACGGAGATTGATCGTGACCTTCATTTCCAAGACTCAACATGCCGACGTCGTCCTTATTGGCGGCGGAATCATGAGTGCCACCCTCGGTGCGTTCATCAAGCAACTTGAACCCACCTGGACCATCTCCATGTTCGAACGCCTCGACGAAGCCGGCCTGGAAAGCTCCGGCCCATGGAACAACGCAGGCACCGGCCACGCCGCCCTGTGTGAGTTGAACTACTCCCCCGCAGCCAAGGACGGCTCCGTGGATCCCACCAAGGCGATCCACATCAACGAACAGTTCCAGTTGTCCCGCCAGTTCTGGTCCCACCTGGTGGACAGCAAGGTGATCGGCTCGCCCAAGGGCTTCATCAACACGGTCCCGCACATGAGCTTCGTGATCGGCGATGACCACGCCAACTTCCTGAAGACACGCTACGAGGCACTTAAGCCCAACACCCTCTTCCGCAGCATGGAATACAGCGAGGACCAGGCCCAGATCGCCAAGTGGGCTCCGCTGATCGTCAAGGGCCGTGACCCGAAGCAGCGTGTGGCGGCCACCCGCGCAGCCGAAGGAACCGACGTCGACTTCGGTGCATTGACCCGTGAGCTCACCAGCTACCTGCGCAGCAGCGGTGCCGAAGTGAACTTCGGGCACGATGTCACCAACATCAGCCGCGCGTCCGGCGGTGGCTGGGATCTGTCCATTAAGCACGCCAAGTCCGGCGAGCACGGCAAGATCCACGCCAAGTTCGTCTTCGTGGGCGCCGGCGGCGGCGCACTGCACCTGCTCCAGGCCTCGGGCATCCCGGAGAGCAAGGGCTACGGCGGATTCCCCGTTTCCGGCCAGTTCTTCCGCTGCAACGATTCCTCCATCACCTCCCGGCACAATGCCAAGGTCTATGGCCAGGCTTCCGTGGGCGCGCCGCCCATGTCCGTTCCCCACCTGGACACCCGCTACGTCAACGGCCAGCGTTCCCTGCTGTTCGGACCGTACGCAGGCTTCTCCACGAACTTCCTGAAGTCCGGCAGCTACCTGGACCTTCCCTTGTCCATCCGCCCGGGCAACATCATTCCCATGCTTGCGGTTGCCAAGGACAACATGGACCTCACGGCGTACCTCATCAAGGAAGTAGCCAAGCGCCACGACGCCAAGGTCGAGGCCCTGCGCGAGTACTACCCTGAGGCAACGGGCGGGGACTGGGAACTTATCACGGCCGGCCAGCGTGTTCAGATCATCAAGAAACACCCGCAAAAGGGCGGCATCCTGCAGTTCGGCACGGAAGTCATTGCCTCACGGGACGGCTCGATCGGCGCCCTGCTGGGTGCTTCCCCGGGAGCATCAACGGCAGTACCGATCATGATCGAGCTGCTCCAGAAGTCCTTCCCCAAGAACTTCAAGGGCTGGCAGTCCAAGCTGAAAGACATGATGCCCGGTTACGGCGTAAAGCTGAACGACAACCCGGAGCTTGCCGCAGAACTTGAGGCGGGCACCGCGCGGTCCCTGCAGTTGGACAGCGCACCGGCACTCCGGAGCTGATCTCCGCACCGCCCCACGGGAACCAGTTCCCGCCAATCGAATACTCCGTAGATCTCAGGAGACTTTGCAATGTTCCGCTTGGCCACGTTGTCCCTGGGAAACCGGGCCCTGATCGCGCTGATCACCGTCTTTGCCGCGGTGTTCGGCGTGATCACCATGGGCTCGCTCAAGCAGGAACTCATTCCGTCGATTGAGTTCCCGCAGATCACGGTGGTTACCTCCATGCCGGGAGCCTCTCCCGAAGTGGTGGAC
Source organism: Paenarthrobacter sp. PAE-2 (assembly GCF_026013155.1). Lineage (NCBI taxonomy): Bacteria > Bacillati > Actinomycetota > Actinomycetes > Micrococcales > Micrococcaceae > Paenarthrobacter > Paenarthrobacter sp. PAE-2. The sequence continues at coordinate 96,835 of NZ_JAPDNV010000014.1, forward strand.
AAGCAGCTCAGCCGTCCGCTGGAGACAGCCCTCAACAGCGTCGAGGGGCTGGAGTCGACGACGTCGACGTCCCGCAACGGTGTCTCGCAGATCACCATGGTGTTCACGTACGGTTCCAACCTGGACAGGGCACGCAACCAGATCGACCGTGCCATCTCCAATGCGAAGCGCGTTCTGCCGGCCGATGTGGAACCACAGTCCATCGCCGGCAACATCAGCGACTTTCCGATCGTGTACCTGGCGGTGTCTTCGGATAAGCCGCTGAGCGAGCTGAACGCTGACCTTCAGCGCCTCAGCGTTCCACGGTTGCAGAAGATCGACGGCGTCCGGGGCGCCGACGTGACGGGCGGAGCGACCCAGCACATCCTGGTCCAGCCCCGCCCTGCAGATCTTGCCGGCTCCGGCGCGTCGGTGCAGTCCATCAGCGCGGCCTTGAAGAACAACGGGACCCTGGTTCCGGTAGGCACCATCGAGGACCAGGGCAAGACGCTGTCCCTCCAGCTGGGCAGCCCTGTCGATTCCCTGGAGATCATCAAGGCACTGCCACTGGAGAACGCCAAGGGAGCGGCCACCATCGGAAGCGTCGCCGATGTCAGCATCGAGGACGACCCCGCCACCTCGATCACCCGCACCAACGGCAAGCCGACACTGGCGCTGTCGGTCACGAAGAAGCCTGAGGGCGACACCGTGGCGATCTCCCATGCCGTGCGTGAGGCCCTGGCGCCTATGGAAGCCGAACTGGGCAGCAACGCCGCCTTCACCCCCGTCTTTGACCAGGCACCCTTCATCGAGAAGTCCATCAAGGACCTCACTACCGAGGGACTCCTCGGCCTCGGTTTTGCGGTGGCCGTGATCCTGGTGTTCCTGATGTCCGTGAGGTCCACCTTGGTGACAGCGGTTTCCATTCCGTTGTCGCTGCTGGTCACCTTCATCGGCATTTCCGCAACCGGCTATTCCCTGAACATCCTGACCCTGGGTGCGCTCACCATCGCGATCGGCCGGGTGGTGGACGACTCGATCGTCGTGATTGAGAACATCAAACGGCACCTGAGCTACGGCGAGCACAAGCTGACGGCCATCGTCACCTCCATCCGCGAAGTGGCCGGAGCCATCACTGCCTCGACGCTCACCACAGTTGCCGTGTTCCTTCCGATCGCCTTCGTCGGAGACCTGGCGGGCGAGCTGTTCCGGCCCTTCGCCTTGACGGTCACCATCGCACTGCTTTCTTCCTTGCTGGTCTCGCTGACCATCGTTCCCGTCCTTGCTTATTGGTTCCTGGCGTCCCCGTCAGCGAAGAGCACGCCGCCTGCCGCAGGCGCTGCAAGCCCCGATGCTAAGACCATTGCCGCGCGGGCGAGGGAAGCCGAGCAAAAGAGCAGGCTCCAGCGCGGTTACTTGCCGATCCTGGCCACAACGCAAAAACACCCTGTGATCACACTGAGCGCCGCGGCATTGATCCTGGTTGCCACCGTGGCTGTTTCTCCCCTGCTGGCTACGGACCTGCTGGGACGTTCCGGGGAAAACAGCATGACCGTCCGGCAGGTCCTGCCTGCCGGTACCAGCCTGGACGCCACCAGCGCGGAAGCTGCCAAGGTAGAGGACGTCCTCAGGGGCACGGAGGGCATCAAGGACGTCCAGGTGACCTCCGGCAACGCCCAGACGGGTTTTGCCGCGCTGGCCTCCACGGGTGCTTCCAACTCAACCTTCACCGTGGTGACGGACGAGAAGGTGGACCAGAAAAAACTCCAGGACGAGGTCCGCAGCAAGCTTGAAGGCGTGCCGGGAAAGATCACCGTAGGATCCCAGCAGGGCGGCTTCGGCACATCCTCCACCGTTGACATAACCATCAGGGCTGCGAACTCGGCGGACCTGCAAACGGCCAGCGATGCCATGGTGAAGGCCATGGAAGGCGTTCCGGGCAGCACCGAGGTGGCTACGAACCTTGCAGCCAGCCAAGCCGTGGTCCAGGTCCGCGTAGATCGGGCAAAGGCCGTGGCCGCCGGCCTCACCGAGGAACAGGTGGGTGGCTTCCTGGCCTCCACAGTCAGCCCGATCCCGGCCGGAACAGTGCGGATCGACACCAATGACTATCCGGTCCGGATCGGAAAGGGAACACGCTTCACCAGCATCGCTGCGGTACGGGCCCTCCAGCTGCCGACCGCGCGCGGTCCAATTGCGCTGGAGACCATTGCCGCCGTGGAGCAGGTAGACACGCCGGTTTCCATCACCAGCAGCAACGGCCAGCGCACGGCCAAGGTGACTGTGACGCCGTCGGGCTCAAACCTCGGCAGCGTCAGCACTGCGGTCCAGGAACGGCTCGCCTCCGTAGAGCTGCCCGCGGGAGTCACAGCCACTATCGGTGGTGCCACCACCCAGCAGGCGGAGTCCTTCCGGCAACTTGGCCTGGCGCTCCTGGCTGCCATCGCGATCGTCTATGTGATCATGGTGGCCACCTTCAAGTCCCTCATCCAGCCCCTGATCCTGCTCGTTTCGGTGCCGTTCGCGGCCACCGGTGCGGTGGGACTGCTGTTGATCACCGGAGTTCCCCTGGGACTGCCGTCCCTGATCGGCATGCTGATGCTCGTGGGCATCGTGGTGACCAACGCAATCGTCCTGATCGACCTCATCAACCAGTACCGCAAACCGCATGACGGCAGGGCCGGCATGAGCGTTGCCGAGGCGATCACCCATGGTGCCCGCCAGCGCCTGCGCCCCATCCTCATGACGGCCTTGGCCACCGTGTTCGCCCTGACGCCCATGGCGCTGGGTTTGACCGGTGGCGGCGGGTTCATCTCCCAGCCTTTGGCGATCGTGGTGATCGGCGGGCTGATCTCCTCCACGGCGTTGACACTGGTCCTGGTTCCCGTCCTGTACAAGCTGGTAGAGGGCCGCAGGGAGAGGAAGGACCTGCAGAAAGCACTGCAGGTCCGGCCCGATGTTCCTGCCGGGAACGGCGGCAGCGATGCCTTCGCCGACTGGACCACGGGGGCCGTGCCCCGCATCTCGGGGCGCCGGGCGGCCCACAACCCCGCCGAATAGCGCCTCACTCTCCCCCGCGCAGGGCCGGGAACATTTCCCGGCCCTGCCCTGTTACACACAGCGATACATGCAAATGCATCTATTTTCAGCTACACTGTGACATGAGGCCCCCTCAATCCGGAGGCCGGAACCACGGGCAGGGAGAAAGGCAACACCATGCAGATCGGCGTCTTCAGCGTCAGTGACATCACCACTGACCCCACCACGGGCCGCACCCCCACCGAACACGAGCGCATCAAGGCCTCCGTAGCCATTGCCAAGAAGGTCGAAGAAATCGGCATGGACGTCTACGCGTTGGGCGAGCACCACAACCGGCCGTTCTTCTCCTCCTCCCCCACCACCACCCTGGCCTACATCGCGGCCCAGACCGAACGCATCACGCTCTCCACGGCCACCACCCTGATCACCACGAATGACCCGGTGAAAATCGCCGAGGACTTCGCGATGCTGCAGCACCTGGCAGACGGCAGGGTGGACCTTGTCCTGGGCCGGGGCAACACCGCACCCGTCTACCCCTGGTTCGGCAAGAACATCCAGGACGGGATTGAACTGGCGATCGAGAACTACAGCCTGCTGCGCAAGCTGTGGGACGAGGACACGGTGAACTGGTCCGGCAAGTTCCGCACGCCGCTGCAGAACTTCACGTCCACACCGCGCCCGCTCGACGGCGTCGCCCCCTTCGTCTGGCACGGCTCCATCCGCACGCCGCAGATCGCGGAAGTGGCTGCCTACTTTGGTGACGGCTTCTTCGCCAACAACATCTTCTGGCCCAAAGAGCACTACCAGCAGCTGATCGGCCTGTACCGCGAGCGCTACGAGCACTACGGGCACGGCAAGGCAGACCAGGCGATCGTCGGCCTGGGCGGGCAGTTCTTCATGCGGAAGAACTCGCAAGACGCGGTGAAGGAATTCCGCCCTTACTTCGACAACGCACCCGTGTACGGACACGGCCCGTCGCTGGAGGACTTCACCTCGCAAACGCCGTTGACCGTGGGCAGCCCGCAGGAAGTCATTGAGAAGACCCTGACGTTCCGTGAGTTCTTTGGCGACTACCAGCGGCAGCTCTTCCTGATCGACCACGCCGGCTTGCCCTTGAAGACGGTCCTGGAGCAACTGGACCTCTTCGGAGAGGAAGTCCTGCCGGTCCTGCGCAAGGAGTACGCTGCTTTGAAGCCGGCCCACGTCCCGGACGCCCCGACGCACGCCTCCCGCGTGGCCGCAGCCCTGGAGGCCAACGTCAGCGAGTCCGCTGCCGCCGGAACCGCTGGTCGGGAGTCCTGATGTCCGGCCCTTCGGCTTCCTCCACGGTCCGACTTGCCGCCGAAACCTGGGAGTCGCTCTTCCGCTCCCAGGTGGCGGTGATGCGGAAGCTCCAAGCCGGTTCGGCGTTCAAGTCGTTGCCGGTCAACGAGTACGACGTCCTCTTCACGCTATCGCGCTGCCCTTCGGGCCAACTGCGGCTGAACGAGATCAACGACAAGGTGCTGCTGAGCCAGTCGAGCCTGAGCCGCTTGGTGGACCGCCTCGAGAAGCGGGGACTCGTGGAACGGACAACAGCCCCCGACGACGGCCGCGGAGTCCTGCTGTCCCTCACCGAAGCCGGGCGCGAGTTGCAGAAGTCGATCGGCCGCGACCACGTGCGGGAAATCGCCCAGTTGGTGGCACCGGCGCTCACGGCCGAAGAGCAACGCGAGCTGCTTCGCCTGACGGACAAGCTGCGGGCATCCGTCGCCGGGCACCAGCAATCCGGCACGGGCGCCCGGCCGCCGGCCTAGCCGAGGGTTATCAGCTGCCCGGGGTCTTCCACGGGCAGCTCACCTTCGACGGTTGCGTCGACTTTCAGGGTCTTGAGCGTGAGGCTGCCGCCGACGGTTGAAAGGAACGCGGTGTCCGAGGAGTCCCTTCCGGCGGTGATGCGCAGCATTGCTTCGCGCGGAGCCAATCCGGTGGGGTCGATCACGTGCCACGCGCCATCGATGTACGCTTCCGCGACTGCGTGGAAGTCCATGGGGCTGAGGCCGGGGGCATAGACGGCGGCCAGGCGTGCGGGCACGTCCTTGGACCGCAGGAGCGCGATGGCGAGGTGGGCAAAGTCCCGGCACACGCCCCGCCGGTGGAGCAGGGTCTCTACGGCACCGTCCGTTCCCCGCGAGGAGCCGCTGACGTAGCGGAGTTCACCGTTCACCCAGTTGCGCACAGCCTCGAGCAATCCGGCACCTTGCAGCGTTCCGAACTCTGCATAGGAGGTGGGCAGCAAACGGTCCGACTCCGCGTAGCGGCTGGGACGGACATAGCGGATAAGTTCCATCGGGTCCGCACTGTCCGCTGTTCCCCGGCCAACCACGTCCGCACTGTAGTTCACCGTGACTTCACTGGGCTCACTGAATTCCATGTACTGGAACCGCCCGCCGTGATGGTCCTGCAACTCCTTGTAGGGCACTTCTGTCCCCCCGCATTCGATGGCGAGGGTCTCGCTCACCGACTCATAGCCAGGGTTGGCGGCTACGGCGATGGCCATGGCAACTTTGGTGTTGGCTGCTGTCTTGAAGACGAGTTGGGCAGATACGTGGCGTTCCATTGGTCTCCGGAAGGTCGCGGCGGGATGGGTGTAGTGCCGCTGTTGGGGTCAGGGGCCAACGCAGGGGTGCGGATTGGCCTCCAGCGACAGTAGCACCTACCGGGCACCGGGCTTTCACCGCCGTCGGCGGGGGCTAGGCTGTGGTCATGGCTCCCGAAGAAAACGAAGAATTCGAGGACGGCGTCTCCACCATCTCCGCTGTGGACATCGCGGACTGGCGGTTGCGGACCTTCGCCCTGTATGACGAGGTCCGGAAGCTTGCAGCGAAGGATCCCTTCGATGCCCATAACCACTGGCGGCACGAACGTGACCGCATGTTCGCCACGCATCCCGCCTCGGCGCTGACGGACGCGATGAAAGCTTCCTTCGCCGGGCTACGGACCGCCGATTATGATCCCTCCTTCCGGATGTACGCCCCGTTGCTGCCGGACGGCGTCGGCGAGGAAATGAACGTCTCCACGGGAACGGACGGCGTGGTCCCGTTTGTACGGATCGGCACGTTCGAGCTGCCGGGCCTGGGTTCATTGGCGGCTTGGCGGCTGCGCAGCTATGGTGGCGGCATCTTCGTGCCGTTCCGTGATGCCACTGCCGGCAAGGAAGGGGGCAGCTACGGCGCTGGACGCTATCTCCTGGACACGATCAAGGGGTCCTTCCACGGACTCCGCCACGCTGGTGTGGAGCAGGAATTCATTCTCGACTTCAACTTCGCTTACAACCCGTCGTGTGCGTATAACGAAGCGTGGGCCTGCCCGCTGGCGGGACCGGCGAACAGGTTGGCGGCGGAAGTGCCGGTGGGCGAGCTATATCTTCCGGCCTAGTCCCTCAACGTCATGCCACTCGAGCCGTGAGGGCCAGCAAGGCCACTGCGGCCACCAGGGTCACGGGTGCGACGATCATCCCGTACAGCGCAAAGCCCCGCCAGCTGATCAGCACGTTCATCTTGCGCAGGCGGTCATGCCACAGCAGGGTGGCCAACGAGGCCCACGGAGTAATAAGAGGCCCGGCATTGACCCCAACGAGCAAGGCTGCCGTCCGCAGTGGTGTGTCCGCGAGCGGTTCCACCAGCAAGTAGGCAGGAAGGTTGTTCACGACGTTGGACCCCAGGGCGCCCGTGGCAGCAAGCCGCAGCAGTTCGGGGAAATCCTCACCCTTGCCGGCCACTTGGCCTGCCAGTTCGGGCAATCCAAGGTAGCGGGCAGCTTCCATCACCAGGAACAGCCCTGAGGTAAAGAGAAGCAAGGACCACGGGACCAGATTTATGGTGAGTGAGCGGGGCCGACGGAACCCGAACAGGGCCAGTAGAGCGATGGCCGCGATGGAAGCCGGGAGCCACACTGGAAGCCCCGACACCAAAGCAGGTAGGAGCAGTACCAGCACCGCGGCCGTCCCCGGCAGCAGGATACGGTCCGCCCGGGGCTTTCCAGGGACGGAGGTCCGGGAACCGGGGTCGATCACCTTCTTTGGACCCGGGGCGTACGTTCGTTGCAGGTCACGCCGGAAGACTACAGCGATGAAGGCGAGCGGAATAATGATGGCCGCCAGCGATGGGGCCCACATCAGCGTTGCAAACCCGGCAGGACTGATCCCGTCAAGGTTGTGCTGGGCCAGGAGGTTGGTCAAATTCGATACCGGCAGGAGCAAGCTCGCTGTGTTTGCCAGCCATACGGTCGCCAGTGCGAAGGGAAGGACGGGCAATCCTGTCTGCCGCGTCACCGTGACCACCACAGGAGTCAGCAGCACCGCCGTGGTATCGATGGAAAGGAAGATGGTGCTCATGACGGCCATGGCCGCCAACAGCAGCCACAAGACGTAACTGTGGCCACCGGCCCATCGACGGATCCGGTCAGCGCCCCATTGGAAAACACCGGCATCGCTGGCGAGGTCGGTGACCACGGTCATCGCCGCAACGAAGCCCATGATGGGCCCCACGCGGGCAATCAGGACCTGCACTTCGGACCACGGAAGAATCCCTGTCACTACGGCCACTGCTCCGGCTGCCAGCAGGACCGCCCCTATGATCGCGAGGCGCATGAACTGGATTCTATCCATGTACTGCCGGCTTCTTTACGCGCCACGTGCCGGTCCCGTTGCGGAGTGTTCGGGCCGGCCCCGCAGAGGACGTAGGATGTCTTCATGACTTCCCCGCTTCCCCGGCGCATCGCCCGCATCCAGTCTTTGGAACCGAACAGCCCCGACGAGCAATTCTTCGCCGCCAACGATGCTCCCGACTTCGACTCCGACGAAGGAAAGCGCTGGACGCTGGTGCAGTCCCCGTTCCCGGGATCCAGGGCCAACGCAGCGAGTCCCGGAAGGCCCGGCTGGGAAGTGGGCGCAGTGGTGGAGGAAGCATCGTTCCGCTTCCTGGCACCGTCCGTCCCTGTCAACGTTTTCGGCATGGCCCACAACACGGGCCAGCCCGGGCGGGACTTGCCTCCGCAGGCATTCCACAAGGCGGCTTCCAGCGTGATCGGGCCCGACGATGCCATCCAGCTGAGCTCCACAGTGGGCTACGTCGACCCCGAAGCCGAGCTGACCGTCGTCGTGGGTTCCACCGCCCGGGGCCTGACCCTGGAAACGGCGAGGTCGGCAATCCTGGGCTACACCATCGGAAACGACGTCTCCGCCCGCGACCTCCAAAAGACCGATGAACTATGGATCAGCGCCAAGAGCCAGGACACCTTCACTCCCGCCGGCCCGTGGATCGTCACCGCACTCGACGACTCGGACCTGGAAATCAGCATCGTCCACAACGGCAACCAACTGAAGCCGGCCAGTTCCGCCGACCTCGGTTGGAAGGTGGAGGAGATCATGGTCTACCTGACGTCCTTCATGACACTGCAGCCGGGCGACCTGGTGCTCACCGGCTTCCCGGCAGAGTGCGCCCGCATCCAACCCGGAGATACGGTGGCGTGCCGCGTGGAGGGCATCGGGGAGCTCCGGAACCCTGTCATCGCCGCACGATGGGAAGGCCCGCACGCATAGTGTGCAAGGCTTAAGCCATGGAGACTGCCGCGGAAACCACTGAGCCGCGGCACGCCACCTCCGGAAGCCCCGCAGTACGGCACCGCCTGAACAGGCGAAAAGGGCTCCTGCGATACCCGGTGATCCGGCAGCTCATCCGCTTCACCGGCGTCGGGATCATTTGCACCGCGAGTTCGCTGGCCATCTACGCGATGCTGCGTCCCTGGGTTGATCCGCAGATCGCCAACGCAATCGCACTGGTCCTCACCTCGCTCCTGAATACGGCGCTGAACCGCAGGCTGACCTTCAAGATCACGGGAAGCAAGCGGCGGGCGAATGACCATTTGAGCGGCGTCATAGTGATCCTCATAGCCTTGCTCATCACTGGTGGGAGCCTCGGGGTCCTGCACCTTCTCCGGCCCGAGGCGACGGTCAGCGAGGAACTTTGGACAACCACGCTCTCCGGCTTTGTTGCCACCGCCGTCCGGTTCACCCTCCTGCGGCACTGGATCTTCCGCCGCGCCCGCCACGTCTAGCCGCGCACCCAACTGCGTCGCAATTGTGCACGTTTTGACGGCTTCGAATCATGCGGTGATCGCAACACCTGATTATTGAAGGGTGTCGATTGCCG
>NZ_JAPDNV010000015.1:0-100226 GCF_026013155.1 Paenarthrobacter sp. PAE-2
CTCGAGGGCTGTAGTGGTTGTTCTGAACGTTCAGAACAACCACTACCGCCAGTCAGTTGGTTCCTGAAGGGACAATTCCAATGAACAGCTTCACCGACAACTTCACCATCAACGGCATCACTTTGACTGCGCAGCCCATTTGCCGGCAGGGCGAGGTCCTGACTCCGGACGCGCTTGAGTTTGTCGGCAAGCTGCACCGGGCCACCGCCGAGCGCCGGCAGGAACTCATGCAGGCACGACACGCACGTCGCAACCAGATTTCCAGTGGCCAGGACCCGCGCTTCCTGCCGCAGACCGAGGCCATCCGGAATGACCCGTCCTGGCGGGTGGCTCCCCCGGCCCCGGGTCTGGAGGACCGTCGAGTGGAGATCACCGGCCCGGTGGATAAGAAGATGACCATCAACGCCCTGAACTCCGGTGCGAAGGTGTGGCTGGCGGACATGGAGGACTCCTCCACCCCGACGTGGCGCAACGTCATCCAGGGCCAACTCAACCTGACAGACGCCCTGGAGCGCCGGATCGATTTCACCACCCCCGAAGGCAAGGAATACAAGCTCAAGGCCGCCGAGGACCTGCCCACCATCGTGGTCCGCCCCCGCGGCTGGCACCTGCCGGAGAAGCACATGCTGATCGACGGCAAGCCGATCGCCGGCGGCATTGTGGACTTCGGCCTCTACTTCTTCCACAACGCCCGCCGCCTCCTCGCCCAGGGCAAGGGCCCGTACTTCTACCTGCCCAAGATCGAGAACCACCTCGAAGCACGGCTCTGGAACGACATCTTCATTCTGGCCCAGGACCTGCTGGGCATCCCGCAAGGCACTATCCGGGCCACGGTGCTGATCGAAACCATCACCGCAGCGTTCGAAATGGAAGAAATCCTCTACGAACTCCGCGACCACGCGTCCGGCCTGAACGCCGGCCGGTGGGACTACATCTTCTCCCTGATCAAGAACTTCCGCACCCGCGGACCGCGTTTCGTCCTGCCGGACCGCGGCCAGGTGACCATGACCCAGCCGTTCATGCGCGCCTACACCGAACAGCTGGTCCGGGCCTGCCACCGCCGCGGCGCCATGGCAATTGGGGGCATGGCGGCAGCAGTTCCGAACCGCAAGGACGAGGCTGCCAACACAGCCTCCTTCGAGAAGGTCCGTACGGATAAGACCCGCGAAGCCAACGACGGTTTCGACGGTTCCTGGGTGGCCCATCCGGACCTGGTACCGGTGTGCCGCGAAGTCTTCGATTCGGTGCTCGGCGAGGCGCCCAACCAGCTCACCAAGAGCCGCGAGGACGTCACCCCGGATGACCGCGCCTTGATCGACATCGCCAGCACCCAGGGCACCATCACCGAGGCCGGCATCCGCCAGAACATCGAGGTGGGCATCCGCTACATCGAGTCCTGGCTCCGGGGCAACGGCGCAGTGGCCATCCACAACCTCATGGAAGACGCCGCCACCGCCGAGATCTCCCGCTCCCAGCTCTGGCAGTGGATCCACTCCCACGCCATCACCGAACACGGCGATATCATCTCCCGGGAATGGGTCCAGGACATGCTGGACGAGGAATTCGCGCGACTGGAACGCTTCGACGGAGACCGCTTCGCGGACGCCCGCAGCATCTTCGAAGAAGTCACCCTCACCGAAGAATTCCCCACCTTCCTCACCATCCCCGCCTACGCCCGCTACCTCACCGAGGCCCGGGAAGAAGCGACGGCTGAAGAACTCGTCGCCGCCTAAGAGCAGCAACGCCTGGGAACAGCAACGCCTGGGAACGACAAACCGAAAGCCCCGACGCTGGGCTGCCTGCACTCTTCGCAACAAGTGACCCCGAAGGCCGGGGAGGCAGCCCAGCACCGGAAAACCACCCATCTGGGTCGCAGTTAAGCACGTTTTGAGGGCTCAAAACGTGCTTAACTGCGACCCAGTTGGGGTTAAGGCTGGGTGGCGACCCAGCGCACCGACAGCGTGGTGCACACACAGAACGCGAGGACCGAGCCGAGGATGACCAGCAGCGGCGCGGTCCACCCTGCGGACACGTCATGGACGTAGCCCACGATTGTGGGAGCAAGCGCGGCAAAGCAGTAGCCAACACCCTGCACGACGGCGGACATCTTGCCGGCCGAGGCCTGGTCGCGGGCGAACCTGATGACGGCAATGAAGATCACCGTGATGCCGCCACCCTGGGCCACTCCGCCCATCGAGGACCAGAGCCACCACAGCTGCGGGGCCAGCAGCAGGCCAACAGGAACGGTCAACCACAGCGCACTCAAGGTGACCGCCACCGTCGTCGTACTGGTGAAGCGGGCCAGGAGCGGAACGCCGAGGCCGCCCACAATCGCGAAGATCTGGAACAGTGAGGACCCTGCGCCGGCCTCGGCGGTACCCATCCCGAGTTCATCGGACAGGAAGCTGGGCAGCCACGCCGTAACGCCGTAATAAGAGAACGCCTGCCCGGCGAAGCCAACAGTCAGCCCGGCTATCAGCCATCGGACGCCGGCCACCCGTCCGGAACCCGACGGCGGAGCAGCAGGCACGGGAGCAGGGACCAAGGCACGGCGGACACCAACGGTGGGAATCCAGAACAGGATCGCTGCCAGTGCCAACAGGGCGCTGGCTGCGAGGGAGAGCCGCCAACCCAGCAGCTCAGCCAGCGGCGCGGTCACCACGGAGGTCAGGAACGAGCCGATGTTCAACGCCGCGGTGTAGACGCCCATGGCGGTGGCTTGGCGTCGCGGAGCGAAGTCGCGCCGGATGATCAAGGGCACTGCGATGTTGCCGATGGTGATGGCGACGCCGATGAGCACCGTACCCACCATCACGGGCACGCCTCCCCCGCTGGAGCGCACCACAACGCCGGCCAGCACTCCCAGCAGGGTAAGCATGACGGCGAATTCGGCCCCGAACCGGCGCCCGGCGAGGGATGCCAGCGGGGATGCGAGCGAAAAACACAGCACGGGAATGCCGGTCAGCAAGCCCAACTCGACCGGCGAGAACCCCAGGTCCGTGCGCAGCGAGTCCACCACCGGCGCAACGGCAACGAACGGCCCGCGCATGTTGAGGGCGATGAGTCCGATGCAGGCAAGGATCAGCCACCCGCGCGGAACTTTGGCAAGCAATTGGTTCACGGAGCGGGCCGCAGGATCTCAGGAAACGTTTTCATCAGTTTCATTGCTATCACGACGCCGCCCAGCCCCGAAAAAAGACGGCTCAGCCCGTTGCCTGCAGCGTGGCTTCAATCACCGAGGGCGACAGGACGTACTGGGTGACCATCTGGCTCGCGCCCAGGATTGCGGCGCGGTCCCCGGCCATGGAGATACCGATCCGCAGGTGGGTGGTAGCCAGCGGCAGGGAACGCCGGTACACGACCTCGCGGATACCGGCCACGAGGTGCTCTCCAGCCTCGCCGACGCTGCCGCCGATCACGATCATGGACGGGTTCAGCAAGTTGACCACCGTGGCCAGGACATCCCCGACGTCGCGTCCGGCCTGGCGCAGGGCCTGGATCGCTTGCAGGTTCCCCTCCCCCACCAGCCGCAGCACGTCTGCGCCGGTTGACGCTTCCAGCCCAAGTTCGTGGAGTTGGCGTGCGACGGCGGGACCTGAGGCCAGCGCTTCGAGGCACCCGTAGTTGCCGCAACGGCACAGCACCTCGTCGCCGCGGGGCACGCGGACGTGGCCCAGGTCCCCGGCGGTTCCGTTGGCGCCGCGCTGCAGCTCTCCGCTGCTGATGATGCCGGCACCGATGCCCGTGGCCACCTTGATGAACAGGAAGTTCTCGTGCTCCGGCCAGTAAGCGGTCCGTTCGCCGAGCGCCATGATGTTCACGTCGTTGTCCACCAGAACCGGGACAGGCAGCGAGCGCTGGACGTAAGGGACGACGTCGAACCCGTCCCAACCCGGCATGATCGGCGGCTTCACCGGCCGGCCGGTGTCGTGTTCCACTGGTCCGGGCAAGCCGATGCCCATACCGGCGAGGTCGCCCATTTCCCGTCCGGCCTCGGCAAGGAGTTCCTTGCCAGCGGCTATGACGCGCCCCAGCACAATGTCCGGGCCATCGGAGACGTCTTGCTTGAGCCGCTGCTCGGCGAGGATTTTCCCTCCGAGGTCCGTGACCGCAACGATCACGTGCGTGGCGCCGACGTCGACGGCCAGGACCACGCGGGCGGCTGGTTTGAAGGCAAAGCGCGACGGCGGACGCCCGCCACTGGAGCTTGCCTCACCAGCGGGTCCTACGAGCCCGGAGCTGATGAGTGCGTCGATGCGGGAGGCGACGGTGGAGCGCGCGAGGCCGGTGGTCAGCGCGAGTTCGGCACGGGTGCGGGCCTGCCCGTCACGGAGCAGCTGGAAGAGGTCACCGGCACGGGAAAGACTTCCGGCCTCCGGCGCAGAGGGCTCTTTTCCGGCGTCGTTCGCGGGGGCTGAAGTCATGAATCAGTGATAGCACGGATGGTTATGCGTGTCACGCGGCAAAAGAACGCCGACGTTTTTTCAACTTTTGCTTGACGCTCGACAAAAGTCCCCCTAGGTTGTGAGGTACAGCACATCACGCCCGCAAATGGTGATTATCACCAGGGTCGATCTGCGCTCAAACCACAACGACGAGGAGAGACAGTGTCATACTCGATCCAGCTCTACACGGTCCGAAAGGCCCTGGAAGAGGATCTTGCTGGAACCATCCAACGTTTGGCTGACATCGGGTTCACCATGGTGGAGCCCTACCGGTTCGTTGCCAAGGCAGCGGAACTCAAAAAAGCACTTGCCGAAAACAACCTCACTGCACCCTCCGGGCACGCTCCCCTCCTGAGCGATGACCAGGACGCCATCTTCGAAGCGGCCCGGCAGCTGGGAATCGGCACCGTGATCGATCCGCACGTTCCGATCGAGCGCTGGAACAGCATCGAAGACATCAAAGCCACCGCAGAACAGCTCAATGCCGCCGCGGCCAAAGGCGCGGAATACGGCGTCCGCGTGGGCTACCACAATCACTGGTGGGAAGTTGAGTCCGTCATTGACGGAAAGACCGCCATTGAACACCTTGCCGACAACCTCGCTCCCGAAGTGGTCCTGGAACTGGACACCTACTGGGCCGCAGTGGGCGGGCAGGACCCGGCCGAACTCCTGGCCAAGCTCGGTGACCGCGTGAAGTTCATCCACATCAAGGACGGTCCCGTCACCTCCGACCCCTCCAGCCAGCTGGCGGTTGGCGACGGGAAGATGCCCATCTGGGACGTCCTGGCCGCCGCAGGTTCCCTGGAAGCCGGCGTCGTTGAACTCGACGACTTCCAGGGCGACATGTTCGAGGCCGTCCGCGACAGCTACAACTACCTCAGCGCAGGAAAGGTCTCCGCATGAACCACGCCGCAGGAGCAGCGTTCGGTCCACTGGGTTCAGGTCCCGTGGGAGTCGGCATCATCGGTGCCGGCGTCATCAGCAAGCAGTATCTGGACAACCTCACCAGCTTCCCCGATGTGCGGGTCGTCGCCATCGGCGACCTGTTCGAGGAAGCAGCGGCAGCCCGGGCTGCCGAGTACGGAATTCCCGCCCACGGAGGCGTGGACGCCGTCCTCGGCCATCCTGAGGTCGAAATCGTCATCAACCTGACCATTCCTGCTGCCCACGTCGAGGTGGCTACCCTCGCCGTCAACGCCGGCAAGCACGTGTGGAGCGAGAAGCCCTTCTCCCTGGACCGGGAAAGCGGGCTTGGCCTGCTGAAGGCCGCAGACGCTGCCGGCGTACGCCTCGGCTGCGCTCCCGACACCTTCCTCGGTGCCGGGCTGCAGACGGCGCGGCGGATGATCGAGCGTGGAGACATCGGCACCCCGCTGACCGCCCTGACACTGATGCAGTCACCGGGACCGGAGTCGTGGCACCCCAACCCGGCCTTCCTCTTCCAGGACGGCGCCGGACCCCTCTTCGACATCGGCCCTTACTACCTCACAACGCTGGTGCAGACCTTCGGCAGCATCCGCCGCGTGGCCGCCTTCGGATCCAAGTCCCGCGAATCGCGCATCATCGGTTCCGGGCCCAAGGCCGGGGAAAGCTTCGAGGTCACGGTCCCCACGCATGTCAGCTCCATCCTCGAGTTCGAGGGCGGCGAGTCTGCCCAGAGCATTTTCAGCTTCGATTCACCGCTGAAACGCGCCGGGTTCGTCGAGATCACAGGCACCGAAGCCACCATCGCCTTCCCGGACCCGAACATGTTCGACGGCGACGTCAGGATTTGCACCCTTGGCTCTGACGACTGGACGGTAGTGCCCTCCGTGGGTTCCACCGCCAGCCGGGGTGCGGGAGTTTTGGAGATGGCCCGGGCAATCCGTGAAGGCCGTCCCCACCGGGCCCAGGGTGAACTCGCGTTCCACATCCTGGACACCATGGCTTCCATCTCGGAGTCGATCGATAACCGCGCCTTTGTGGATGTGGAAAGTTCCGCAGCCAAGGTACCGGCCCTCCCCGAGGACTGGGACCCCACCGCAGCAACCCTTTCGGCCTGATCCCATCCCCTTAGGCAACTCGACGACGAGAAAACCGGAGCAACAATGAAGAATCCCCTGAAAGTCCTATCGGCGCTGACGGCCACGGCCGCGCTCGCATTGGGCATGACCGCGTGTGGCGGCGGAGATAATACGCAGGCCTCCTCCGACACCATCACGTACTGGGCGTCGGACCAGGGCAACAGCCTTGACGACACCGCCGCAAAGCTGAAGCCCAGCCTGGACCGCTTCACGGAGAAGACGGGAGTCAAGGTCAAGCTGGAAGTCATAGGCTGGACCGACCTTTACAACCGCATCCTGACGGCTGTCACCAGCGGCGACGGTCCGGATGTCCTGAACATCGGCAACACGTGGGCCGTGACGCTGCAGGAGACGGGTGCTTTCGAGCCCGTGGAAGGTGAGCTCCTGGACGCGATCGGCGGCAAGGACCGCTTCCTGCAGACCAGCTGGTCCACCGGTGGAGCCGAGGGCAAGACGCCCACGTCCATCCCGCTCTACGGCTTGGCGTACAACATGTACTACAACACGAAGATGTTCAAGGAAGCAGGCATCGAAAAGCCTCCTGTGACCTGGGAAGAATTCGTCGCTGACGCCAAGAAGCTGACCAAGGACACCAACGGCGACGGCAAGCCGGACCAGTGGGGCTTCACCGCTGCCGGCGCATCTGTTTCCGCCAACTCCCACCAGGCCTTTATCCGCGGCCTGCAGAACGGCGGCACGCTCTTCGACAAGGACGGCAAGCCGACGTTTGACAGCGATCCGCAGGTGGCTGGTGTCAAGCAGTGGGTCGACCTGATGGCAGTGGACAAGGTGATGTCGCCGTCGGACGCCGAACTTAGCCAGGGCGCCCAGAAGGTGGACAACCTCATCAACGGCAAGGCAGCCATGATGTTCGACCAGAGCCCGCTGAAGAACTTCGCCGCACGCGACTTCAAGGACTGGGGCGTAGCCCCGGTCCCCATGATGACCGCCGACGCGACGGGCGACCGCGCCACCCAAAGCCACGTGGCCGGTATCAACCTGAGCGTGTTCAAGAACAGCAAGAACAAGGCGAACGCCATCAAGCTCGCCGCGTTCCTGACCAGCGATGAGGAGCAGGTTGCCCTGAACAAGGCATACTCCTCCCTGCCGGTGGTGACCGAAGCCTCCAAGGACGCTGCGTTCCAGACCGAGGAGGTCAAGGCCAAGAACGACGCCCTGGCCAACCACTCCCTGCCCATGCCGCTGATCGCGAAGGAAGGCCAGATGGAGACCCTCACGGGTACCGCGATCAAGAACCTCTTTGCCAAGGCAGCAACCGGAACTGTTTCCGAAGACGACATCAAGGCGGCCCTGAAGGACGCCAATAACCAGATGGCCGCGGCCCAGTAACGACGCCTCGCGGGTGGGGGCACCACTGCCGGTGGTGCCCCCGCTCCGGCAAAGGAGTTTCGATGTCCCACTCAACGCTGGACAGCGGCAAGACCGCTGCAGGCAGCACCAAGGCTGCCAAACCTGAGCCCGGCGGGCCAGCCACCGCCGCCCCCGCGCCCCGGAAGCGGCGCCGTTCCTTCCTCCCCTACGGCCTGATCGCCCCGGCCGCCCTCCTTGAACTCCTGATCCACATCGGCCCCATGCTCCTGGGTGTCTGGATCGCTTTCATCTCCCTGACCCAGCTGAACCTGACCAACTGGCTCAACGCACCGTTCGTCGGCCTGCAGAACTTCATCAACGGCCTGAACCCGGAAAGCACCATTGGACAGGCCTTCTTCAGCACCGTGGGCCGCACCCTGGGCTACACCATCCTGGTGGTGGGCTTCTCCTGGGTCCTGGGCATGGCCGGCGCAGTGTTCCTTTCCTCCAACTTCAAGGGCCGCGCCATCCTGCGGACCTTCTTCCTGGTCCCCTACGCCCTTCCTGCGTACGTCGGAACCATCGCGTGGGCCTTCATGTTCAACCAGCGTGACGGTGCCGTGAACCAGATCCTGGTGGACACACTCCACCTCTTCGGCGACGAACGGCCCTTCTGGCTCCTGGGTGAAAACTCCTTCGGCGCCATGGTGATCGTCAATGTCTGGCAGCTGTGGCCGTTCGCGTTCCTGATGCTCATGGCCGCCCTGCAAAACGTCCCCAACGACGTCTACGAGGCAGCAGCCATTGACGGCGCAACCCTGTGGCAGCAGTTCCGCACCATCACCCTGCCCATGGTGCGCCCGGCCAACGGCGTGCTCCTCATGGTGATGTCGCTGTGGACCTTCAACCAGTTCAACATTCCGTTCGTCCTCTTCGGTGCCACGTCACCGAAGGAAGCCACGCTTATATCGCCGTTGATCTACCAGAACTCGTTCGGCAGCTGGAACTTCGGCTTGGGCGGAGCGATGAGCGTCCTGCTGCTGATCGCCCTGTTCATCGCTTCCGTCTTCTACATCCGCATGGTGCTGCCCAAGGGGGCCGACAATGATTGAGACCCGCAACTTCCGGATCCTGAGGAACGTGGTCCTGACCATCCTGTCCCTCTGGGTCGCCGTACCGCTGTTCGTGGTGGTATCCACCTCCCTGAAGCCGCTGAAGGACGTTTCCGGCCTTTTCCAGTGGATTCCCCGCGAAATCACGCTTGCTCCGTACTTTGATATTTGGACCACCGTGCCGCTGGCCAAGTACTTCCAGAACAGCCTCATCATCACCATCGCCGCCACTGCGTTCTCCGTGACCGTCGCTGTGTTGGCGGCCTACGCGATCGCGAGGCTGCCGTTCAAGGGCAAGCGCGTTTTCAGCCTGACCGTCCTGTCCACCCAGATGTTCCCCGGCATCCTGTTCCTGCTCCCGCTGTACCTGATCTTCACCCAGATCCGGAACATCACCGGACTGCAGCTCCAAGGTTCCTACCTCGGGTTGATCATCACCTACATGACGTTCACCCTGCCGTTCGCCATCTGGATGCTCAGCGGGTACTTTGCTTCCATTCCCAAGGAGTTGGAGGAAGCATCCATGATCGACGGCACGGGAAGGATGGGCGCGCTGTTCCGCGTGATCCTTCCGGTGGCCAAGCCGGGCATCATCGCCGTCGCGGTCTACTCATTCATCTCGGCATGGGGCGAAGTCTTGTTCGCCTCGGTCCTGACCAATGAGGCTACCAAGACGCTGTCCCTCGGCTTGAAGGCCTATGCCAGCGAATCCGACGTGTTCTGGAACCAGCTCATGGCCGCATCGGTCGTGGTCAGCCTGCCGGTCCTCATCGGATTCATCCTGGTCCAGCGGCACCTGGTGGCCGGCCTCTCAGCGGGCGCCGTCAAGTAGCAACGACCATTTCCGGGGCCGGGAGTCCTCCCGGCCATCCGGCCCTTCTTTAGGAGCATCACAATGAACACGGCGCATACGCCAGCGCTGTCGCAGGACAGCAGCACAGCCCGCCCCTTCGGCGTGGCCGCCATCGGTTACGCCTTCATGGGGAAGGCCCACTCGAATGCATGGCGGAATGTGGCCAGTTTCTTCGACGTCCCGGCCTTCGAGCAGAAGGTGCTCGTAGGCCGGGACGCAACCCAGGTGGCCGAAGCCGCCGCCAAGTACGGCTGGGCGGAATCGGCGACCGATTGGCGTGAAGTCATTGAGCGGGACGACATCCACATCATCGACATCTGCGCCCCCGGCTGGATGCACGCTGAAATCGCCGTCGCCGCCCTCGAAGCCGGCAAACACGTCCTGGTCGAAAAACCCCTCGCCAATACCCTCGCCGAGGCCGAACTCATGACCGCCGCCGCAGCCAAGGCCCGCGCCCGGGGCGTACAGTCCATGATCGGCTTCAACTACCGGCGCGTCCCCGCGCTGGCCCTGGCCCGGGAGCTGATAGCGGAGGGCCGGCTCGGCACCGTCCGCCACGTCCGCGCCGCCTACCTCCAGGACTGGCTTTCCGACGCCGAATCCCCCATGACGTGGCGGCTCCGCAAGGAGACAGCGGGCTCGGGAGCGCTCGGGGACATCGCCTCCCACGCGATCGACCAGGTCCTCTTCCTCCTCGGCGACGCCGTCACCGAGGTCACCGGCCGCCTCCAGACCTTCGTTGACCACCGCCCCGGAGAGGCAGGACTGGAAGAAGTAACGGTCGACGACGCCGCTTGGGCCACGCTGACCCTCACCTCCGGAGCCATCGCCTCCGTGGAAGTCTCCCGCGTAGCCACGGGACAAAAGAACTCCCTCAAACTGGAAATCTATGGCGACAAGGGCACCATCCTGTTCGACCTCGAAGCCCTCAACGAGCTCGGCTTCCTGGACGCCACCGTTCCCGTGCGGGAACAGGGTTTCCGGCGGATCCTGGTCAACGAACCCGAACACCCGTACCTTGAGGCATGGTGGCCGCAAGGACACATCATCGGCTGGGAACACACCTTCACCCACCAGGTCCGCGATTTCCTCCTGGCCATACAGGACGGAACCCAGCCGTCGCCGTCGTTCGAGGAGGGCCTGAACGTCCAGCACGTCCTGGCCGCCATCGAAGAGTCCGCAGCCGCCAAAAGCTCATTGATCCAACTGTCCAGCACCACCGAAGGAGCCTGACCATGCCCCGCCCGTACACCCTGTTCACCGGCCAGTGGGCCGACCTCCCCCTCGAGGAAGTCGCGAGTCTTGCCTCGGGCTGGGGCTATGACGGCCTGGAAATCGCCGTCTCCGGAGACCACCTGGACGCCTGGCGCTGGGATGAACCCGGCTACGTCGAATCCAAGCTCGAACTCCTGGACAAGTACAACCTCAAAGTCTGGGCCATCTCCAACCACCTCAAAGGCCAAGCCGTCTGCGATGACCCCATCGACTTCCGCCACGAAGCCATCGTCGGGTCCAAGGTGTGGGGCGACGGGAACCCCGAAGGTGTCCGGCAACGCGCCGCCGAAGAAATGAAACACACCGCCCGCCTCGCCAAGGCTTTGGGGGTGGACACCGTGGTCGGGTTCACAGGTTCTTCGATCTGGCAGTACGTGGCCATGTTCCCGCCCGTTCCGGAAAAGGTCATCGACGCCGGCTTCCAGGACTTCGCCGACCGATGGAACCCCATCCTTGATGTCTTCGACGAGAACGGCGTCCGCTTCGCCCACGAAGTCCACCCGTCCGAGATCGCCTACGACTACTGGACCACCGTCCGGACCCTGGAGGCGATCGGCCACCGGGAGGCGTTCGGCCTGAACTGGGACCCCTCCCACATGATGTGGCAAGGCATCGACCCCGTCTCCTTCATCTGGGACTTCAAGGACCGGATCTACCACGTGGACTGCAAAGACACCAAGGTCCGCCAAACCGGCCGAAACACCGTCCTCGGTTCCCACCTCGCGTGGGGCGACCCCCGCCGCGGTTGGGACTTCGTCTCCGCAGGACGCGGCGACGTGCCCTGGGAAGCATCCTTCCGCGCGCTGTCCGCGATCGGCTACAACGGCCCCATCAGCATCGAATGGGAAGACGCCGGCATGGACCGACTCCACGGCGCCCCCGAAGCCCTCGCCGCCCTGAAGAAGTACGACTTCCCCGCCTCGCAAACCTCCTTCGACGCAGCGTTCAACCAAGGCTAGGAAGAGAGGGGCGGGCGTGACCGTCACCGTGAAAACGGCGTCATGCCCGCCCCTCTTTAGGCCAGCAGCAAGGGGTGCTTCATGCGCCCTATTCCACAGTGACCATGACTGAGGGCCAGCCGGAAGCTCCGTCCGGTACGGGATCGGCGCGTTTGTCTGTCTGCACTTCGCCGGTGCCGTCCGTCGCGCGGGCTCTGACATAGTGGTTGCCGGGCGTTGCGTTCCACTCGTACGACCACTGCCGCCACGTGATGGTGGACGTTTCCTCCGACAGCGTGGCCTCCACCCAGTCGCCGTCGTCTATCTGCACCTCCACTTTGGTGATGCCCCGGGTTTGGGCCCAGGCGGTGCCACCGACAGCGACCTTCCCGGCCGGCAGTTTCGCAAAGGACGCCGGGACGTCCACCCTCGCCATGGTCTTGATAGGTCCCCGCTCGGACCACCCCCGCTCGGTCCAGTAGGCCTTGCTGTCTGCGAAGCGGGTGACTTCCAGGTCGACGACCCACTTGGTTGCGGAGACAAAGCCGTACAGTCCTGGAACCACCATGCGCACCGGGTACCCGTGCTCAAGAGGCAGGGGTTCGCCGTTCATGCCGATAGCCAGCATCGCATCCCGGCCATCTTCCTGCAGGACTTCCAACGGAGTGGAGGCGCTGAACCCGTCAATGGAACGGGACAGGACCATGTCCGCGCCCTCCTTCGGGCGGGCTTTGGCCAGGACATTGCGCAGGGGCATGCCCAGCCATTTCGCGTTACCGACCAATTTTCCGCCCACGGGATTGGAGACGCAGGTGAGAGTGACGTGCGATTCGATCAGCTCCGCGTCGAGCAGGTCCTGGAAAGTCAGCGTGATCTCCTCTTCGACCATCCCATGGACCCGAAGTTCCCAGTCCTCGACGTTGATCTCGGGAACGCTCAAGGCTGTATCGATCCGGTAGAAATCCTTGTTCGGCGTCAACCATGGCAACACACCCTTCACCGGCGACTGGACATTCGCCGGTACGGGGGCAGCTGGCCTGGAGGGCACAGGAAGCCTTAGTGCATCCCGGGCCTGGGCGATGTTATTCCGGGCCGCGCTCAGCAACCGGCCACCGGTAGCAGCGATACCGGCCGCCGCCGCCGTCACACCGGCAGCGGCAAAGAAACGACGGCGGCTGGTGACGCGGCCGCCGTCGGGAGTGTCGGCGTCGCTTGCCATATCCGCCGGGATTTCCGGCCAAGCCTTCAACCGCCACACCGGCAGGAGAAGCAGGCGCAGGACCGCCAGTCCTGCAAAAGTTCCTGCAATGGATGGGATAGCATCCGCGGGTTGTACCCCGGCCCGCGTCAGGACACAGGCGACGATCACGGCACCCATGAACAGCACGCCCAGGACCCCCAACGCCCACTTCCGATACGCAACCAGACCCAACACACACGCCAGAACCGCAATAGTCAGGCCCATCCCAACCAAGAGGGCGGCCTTGTCATTGGTACCGAACGTTGCGATCGCGAAATCCTTCAACCACGGCGGCGTGAAATCAATGAAGGTGGCCCCCAGAGCGAACAACGGCGTTGCCCTGGCCGTAAAGAACGCACCGACTAACTCCGCGACTGCCAGTACAACCGCGGCCGATACCACCCCTGCCAACGCGGCCATACCCTTGGCATCCCGGATCCTGCGCCTATTCCTAGTCATGTATAGAGATTCGGAGCAGTCGGGCGCTCGGATCGGTGTACAAACCCGCCAGGTCGAAACCATGAGCCGCCGAGCTACGTCTCAGCGGGCGCCGGCGCGCCTGAATCTAGGCCGCGTCAGCGGACAGCAGTTTGGTGACCCGCCCGGCGCTTGCCCGGACCGCTTCAGTCAGTTCTGCCAGGGGCGCATCCTGCACCCGGTAGCGGGGAATGGTAATGGTGAGGGAACCGCGGACTTTCCCATCGATGAAGAAGGGGGCGGCTGTGCCGTAAGCTTCCGGAATTCTCTCTCCGTCGCCGATGGCCCAGCCGCGTTGGCGGATCTGGTCGAGGTCTGCGGCCAAGGCGGTCTGGCTCGTAAGCGTTCGCTCGGTGAAGGCTTCCAGGTCGATGCTGTCCAGGGCAACAGGCAGATGGGCAAGTATGGCCTTGCCGGCTGCCCCTGCGTGGAGTGGTATCCGGGATCCGGGCTCCAGGACGTAGCGGACACCGCTGTGTGAACCGGCGTAGGTTGCGGCCAGGTGTGCCGCTCCGGTTTCGCTATCGAGCAGTGCGAGCCCTACTGTTTCGCCGGTCTTCCGGGCAAGATCGCGTAGTTCGTCGTCAATGAGGCCAGTCAAGGTCGTTTGCGGGCCTAACTCTGCAGCCCACCGCATAAGAGCCGGACCGGCAATCCAGCTCCTGGGTCCGATCTGCGTCATGAGCCCGGATTCGGCAGCCGAGTCGGCCAGCCGCCTTGCTGCGACAGAACCGGCGCCCACAACATCGGCAAGCCGCCCTGAGCCAAGCTCCGTGATGGGCCTGACACACAGCTCCGTCAGAAGCAGCGAGATGCGCTCGATGAGGGTCGCCGGCCCCTGCTCTTTCTTTTCACGCGTGACCGGCTCCTGAGATGCGGAACGCACTGCCGACTCAAGTTCCGCAGCGGCTTGGCGAAGCCGATCGGCCGTTTCCGTGACGTCACCTTCGTCAAACTCGTTGCGTGGCCGCGAGAGTGAGATGGATCCCACCAAATGCTCGCCCAAGCCAAAAGGTACGGCGACACCGGCGGCATCCGGGATGTGCTGCCCCAAGCTCACCACCGCGCCGAGGTCTGCGTGGGATCGCAGTGCCTTTTCCACCTGGGCGCGTGTGGCCATTGAGTGATCGGTGTACTTGACCAGGCGCTCAGGCAGATTTTCCGTCCCCCGGCGCAACAGGATAGCCAATCCGAGCGCACCGGCATGGACAGGCAGTCGGCTCCCTGGCCGGAGCGTGTATCTAACCGGGGCGTCAGGTTCATGGGATATCAGCACGAAGCATTCTTCGGGGTCGTGGGAGGCAATGGCCAGAAGGGCCGTGGCGCCGGTGTCCTTACTCAGCTCAGCCAGCAGTCGTGAACCGCAGGAGAGCAGCGGGTGTCGTTCGTGGAGCGTCTGCGCCAGAACCCGGAGGCGGGGGCCCACGGTGTACGCGCCGTTGGCGTCCCGGGACAGCAGGCGCTCTTCAACCAATCTGCCCAGATTGCGGCTGATGGTGCTCTTGCTGGCCCCAAGATACTCGGCCAACTCGCGGACTCCCCACCCGTATCCAGCCCGGTCAATCATGGCCTCAAGGACCGCAAAAACTTCCGATGATCCGTCCCGCGGGGTTGAGCGCACGCCCTGTTCCATGCCCGCAGTATCTCACGCCTCCACTGGCAGGCCGTAGGCCGACCGGGCACACCAACACCCCGCCGCGGCTTTCATCTTGACAGTGGCATGGAACACATGCATCCTTTAATCAATCACACCAAACGGGACACTGTCCCAATAATCTAAAGACAGAGAGGTCTTAGGATGACAACCCCAACCCTCGCCACTCCCGACCTGGAGCATCGCAAGAAAGCGAAAAAGGCCACTGGCGTTGCCGCTTTCGGTACGTTCATCGAGTACTACGACTTCAGCGTCTATGGCTACGTGGCCGCTACGCTGGCAACAGTCTTCTTTCCCAGCGATGACCCGCTGATGTCATTGCTGAACACCCTGTTGGTGTTCGGCTCCGCCTTTGTCGTCCGCCCGCTAGGAGCCGTGTTCTTCGGCCGTCTGGGTGACCGTAAAGGCCGCCGCTACAGCCTGATCGCCAGCATCTCGCTCATGGGCGCTGCCGCCACCCTGACCGGCCTCCTTCCCGGCTACGCGCAGATCGGCGTGGTGGCCCCCATCTTGCTCGTGCTCTTCCGTATGCTGCAGGGCTTCTCCACCGGCGGCGAGATTGGCGGTGCCGCGGCCTACATCAGGGAATGGGCGGAACCGAAACGACGCTCCCTCTACGTTTCGATGATCCCCAGCATCGCCCAACTGGGTAAGGGCCTCGCCGCAGGCCTTGCGGCACTTGCTGCTGCAGCCATGCCAGCCGCAGCCATGGCCGACTGGGGCTGGCGTATCCCATTCCTCCTCGCCCTGCCGCTGGGCATTCTGTGCCTTATCCTCCGGCTCAAGGTCGAGGACAGCCCGGAATTCACGGCCATCAAGGACCAGGACAACACCACCGAAAAGCCGTTCCGTGAAGTGATGTCCAAGTACCCCAAGGCACTGGCCAAGGTCACCACCATCTCCCTCGTCCAGAACCTTGGCACCTACATCGGCACAGTCTTTGTTGCCGTCTACTTCAGCGAAGTCCTCGGTTTCAAGAAGAGCGAGGCCTCCACCATCGTTTTGCTCGCCGTGATCTTCGCCGCCGTGCTGATCCCCTTTGCCGGCCAACTGGGCGACCGCATCGGTGGGCGCAAGGTCCTCCTCTGGTCCTACCTTGCCTACGCCCTGATCTCCATCCCGTCCTTTGCCCTGATGAACCAGCATTCCTTCGCCCTGGCGCTGCTCGGCCTTGGTCTCGGCATCATCCCTTACGCCCTCTGCCAGGCCGGCACCTACGGGTCCATGCTCGAGTTCTACCCCACCAGGGTCCGCCACACAGGTGTCGCCTTCGGACACAGCATCGGAGCAGTCATCGGCGGCGGAGCCGGCCCCTACTTCGCAACCTGGCTGATCGACCAAACCGGCAACACCTTCGTCCCCGCCTTCGTGCTGGTCGCCGCCGGCCTGATTGGACTCCTCGTCGTCGGACTGCTCGTGAAACCAAACCACAACCCGTCCGAACATCTCTACCGATAGGCCCGTCCCACCATGAGCGAGATCTACGTCTCCGACCCCATCCATCCCGACGTCCTGGCGGATATCCAGGCCGCAGCCACCGTTCACCTCGGCTACGGCCCCCACAAGGTCGACTATTTGGACATCAGCGCGAACATCGACGCCGTGATCCTCCGCGCCGAAAACTTCACCCGGGACATCATCGCGGCGTCCCCCCAGCTGAAGATCATCGCCCGCCACGGAGTGGGCACCAACAACGTCGACATCGACGCTGCCACCGAGCACGGGGTCTGGGTTACCACCACGCCCGGAGCCAACAGCAACGCAGTCGCGGAACATGTCTTCGCACTGCTACTCTCCGGCGCCCGGCGGGTCCCCACTGCCGTGTCGCGGGTCCACGCCGGGAATTGGTCTGAAGGCAAAGCCGACCTCATCGGCTTTGAACTCTCCGGGCGCACCATGGGCATCATCGGATTCGGCGCCATCGGGCGGCGCGTCGCAGCCATCGCACAAGGTTTTGGAATGACTGTCCTGGCATGTGATCCCGTAGCCACGGAGAAGGAGGTTACTGCCGCCGGTGCCCGCTTGGTCCCCCTTGATGTACTTATCACCGAGGCTGATGCCATCAGCATCCACGCCCCGCTGCTTCCCTCAACGCGACACATGATCGGGGCACAGGAACTGGCACGGATGAAAAAGACGGCATTCATCGTCAACACCTCCCGCGGCGGGCTCGTCGACGAATCCGCGCTTGCGGCGGCGCTTACCGAGGGACTGATCGCGGGGGCCGCCTTCGACGTCCTCGAAGCCGAAAGCATCGACATGAAGGACCCCCTCACTCATACGCCCTTCCCGCACACCACAATCCCGGGACTGGTTCTGACACCACACATCGCAGGACAAACCGAAGAGGCCTTCCTTGAAGCCGGAACCGGCTCTTGGGCCGAAGTGAAGCTGGTGCTCGCCGGCCACGCCCCCACTCACCCGGTCAACAACGCCCTCAGTCCGGCGAACGCCTGATCACCCGCAGAAAGTCCCCATGTACATCAACGTCTCCGCTGACAACATCTCCGTCAATCCCGAATGGCCAAGGCCACCCCAAAACCTCGTCCAGTCCCTCGCAGCCTACCCTCCGGCCCTGATCGGCGACGTCCGAAACCGCCTCGACATGATGTCGGCCGACATCCGCTGCTTGACCCCCAACGCCCGCCTTGCCGGAGCAATCCTGCCCATCCAGGTCTGGGAGGGCGATAACCTCGCGATCCACCGCGGCCTCGATGAAGCCAAGCCAGGCGATGTACTGGTGATCGCAGGCAACGGAGTCACTAATCGCTCCGTGTTTGGTGGAATCCTCGCAGAAATCTGCCTCAGCAAAGGGGTCACGGGCGTCATCATCGACGGAGCTGTACGCGACATCGAAGAAATCAACGACATGGGGCTCGCCCTGTACGCCAAAGCCACCGTACCCGCCGGCCCCTCCAAGAACGGACCGGGCGCCGTCGGGAAACCTGTCGCCTGCGGCAACGTCGTCTGCAACCCCGGAGACATCGTCATCGGCGACCACGACGGCATCGTGGTCGTCCCGCAGTCCGAGGCATTCGGAACACTCCACCGGCTCCCCCACCAGGAAGATATGGAACGGCAAATCCGGGACCGCGTAAAAGCCACAGTCACCGACTAGCCACTGTTGGCCGCCACCCACACCGGTGGCGGCCAACGTCGTCTTCGCCAAGAGAGCCGAACCACATGAACAAGCACAATCACACTCAATGGGAAGGCCTGATTGGAGCCATTGTCGAGATCCGCCACAACGGAAGCGTCGTGCGCACCGGAATGGTGGACGATGCCATGACGGACGGCTCCGCCATCTGGATCAGCGCTGACAGCAGCCAGCCCCGCCGCATCTATGAGAAATCAGAGGGATTCCTGGTATACGTCGAACCCCGTCAGCTCACGGGAAAATCGACCTACAGAATGACTACTGGGAACCTATACCAGGCCCACGTACCAGCTAACCAGCCAACACCACAGCCCCGAGGCCCAGAGCCGCAATCAACGCCCACGCGAACAGAGCCATGACCAAGGACCGCGGTCCGGCGTGCAGGAGTTCGCGCACGCGCACCGAGGAACCCAGGCCGAAGAGGGCTGCTCCAAGGGCGATCTCCTGCGCCAGGTTTCCGAAGTCCAGCACCGCCGGCGAAGCCCAGCCGAGGCTGCGGACCGCGATCATGGCCAGGAAGCCCACCACGAACAGGGGGACGATCGGCGGGAACGTGCCCGCATAGTCCGCTGCAGCGGCCGTTGCCCGCCGCCGTCGTCGTTCAAACAGACCTGCGGTGGCGACGATCGGAGCCAGCAGGACCACCCTGGACAATTTGATGACCACCGCGGCGCTGAGTGCAACAGCACCGGCCGTCTGGGACGCAGCGACAACCTGCCCCACGTCGTGAACCGATGCACCAACCCAGCGGCCGAACGTCACGGCATCCAAGCCCAGGGGGTGCATGAGCAACGGAAGCGTGCCGATGGCCAGGGTGCCGCACAGGGTTACGAGGGCCACCGGCAGCACCGTGTCCTGGTGCTTCGTTCCTCGAACCGCTGCCATGGCACCGATCGCCGAGGCACCGCAAATGGAGAATCCCGTGGCGATGAGAAGAGGTGCGTCGCCGGGGAGCTTGAAGAGCTTGCCCAAGGCGTACGTACCCGCGAAAGAGAGCAGTACCACCGCGGCGATAAGCGCAAAGGACTGCCAGCCGAGGGCCGCGATGTCCCCGAGGCTGAGCTTCAGGCCCAGGAGGACGATGCCGGCACGCATCAAGTGCTTGCCCGCGAATCGAAGGCCGGGTTGCCAGGATCCGCCAACCCATCCCGAGACGCCGGGCAGGTTTGCCGCTGCGATGCCGAGGACCACCGCCAGTGTCATGGCGGGCAGTGACGGCAGCAAGGCGTGGATGCCGAACGCCAGGGCCAAGGCCACGACGCACGCTGCCAGCCCGGGCGCCAGGGAAAGGACAGGCCCACGACGCCGGCCGCCACGTCCGCCGCTCCCGCCCCACCCGGGGGTCGCAGGGGCTTCCGATGCGGCGGAGGTCCGCGGCCGTGTTGTGCTCATGGTTCCACCATCCCCCGAATCCCCTCCCAGCGGTAGCCGCCTTTCCGGCCTGAACTCATGCGCAATTGACATGACCTGAAGGCTGCACATATCTTCCAAGCATGAGCAGCCGCCCGGACCTGACCGCGTTGGAGATCCTCGTCCTGGTGGCAGAGACCGGTTCGTTGGGGGCTGCGGCAAGGCGCGTCGGCATGGCCCAGCCGAACGCCAGCCGTGCCCTCGCACGGCTGGAACGCCAACTCGGCCTCACCCTCGTCGTCAGGACTCCGGCCGGCTCACGGGTCACCACCGAAGGGGAGGTGGTGACTGCCTGGGCCCGCGAGGCACTCGGTGCGATGGACCGGATGATCCTTGGCGCCCGGTCCTTGGCAGCGGAGCAGGCCGCCCACCTTACGGTTGCGGCCAGCCTGACCATCGCCGAGTACCTCGCACCGCGCTGGCTGGCACGCTTCCGCAGGGCACACACGGACCTGCACGTGAGCTTGGCGGTAGGGAATTCGGGAGAAGTCCTTGAGCAATTGGCTGCACGAAAAATCCCCTTGGGCTTCGTGGAAACCCCCACAGTTCCGCGCACTGTGGCGTCAACTACGGTGGCCCGCGACGAGCTGGTTGTGGTGGTCGGAACGAGCCATCCATGGGCGCGGCGACGCACTCCCGTGGAGCCCGGCGAACTGATTGCCGCGGAGTTGGTGCTCCGCGAAGTCGGCTCGGGAACCCGCGACACCTTGGTCCGGGCGTTGGAGCGGTCCGGCACCCCGTTGGCGGCAACGAGCATGGAACTTGCCAGCACGGTGGCGGTCAAAGCGGCCGCCGTTGAAGGTTCGGCGGTGGCTGTGCTGAGCGAACTGGCTGTGACGGCGGAGCTTGCCACGGGCCAACTCGTGGCAGTGCCCGTCCAAGGGCTGGATCTCACCCGTTCACTGCGGGCTGTCTGGCTGCCCGAGCGACGCCCGGAGGGGACTGCCGCGGAGTTGATCCGCATCGCCAAGGCGAGCAAGTAAAAGCACTCAACGCCCCTTGAGCACGTAGCGCCTTTCCGGACGTCCGACGCCGTATTTCAGCTTCACGTCAACGGCGCCGGCATCGTGGAGGTACTCAAGATAACGCCGCGCGCTCACCCGCGATGTGCCCAGTTCTTCTGCGACTTCGGCGGCTGACAGGTCCCCGGAAGCAGCCTTCAAGGTTTCCTCCACCCGTTCCAAGGTCTCCACGCTGCACCCCTTGGGCAGCGTCCGCTCGGAGGTTCCCAGCCCAAAAACCCTGTTGACGTCGGATTGCTCAGCTTCGGCCTTTGAAGAATCCAGGCCGTGGTACGCGTGCAGGTAATGCTCCAGCCGCTCCTGGAGGTCGGCCTGGGAGAAAGGCTTGATGAGGTAGTGGACAATGCCGCCGCGGAGTGCCCTGCGCACCGTTTCCACCTCGCGGGCTGCACTGATAACCAGGACGTCCAGATCCGGAGCCACCTCCCGCAGCCTGTGCATGAGGTCAAGTCCGTTGGCGTCGGGCAAGTGGATATCCAGCAGCACAAGGTCCGGTTGCAACCGTTGTGTTTCCAGCACGGCCTGCGCGCCCGTATGCGCCACTCCCAAAACGGCAAATCCCGGAGTCCTTTGGATGAAGCCGGCATGCACTTTGGCCACCATGAAGTCGTCATCGACAATCAGGACCTTGATCACGGGCGTACTGCCTCCTTCATGAAACGCGCAGCGAACACGGCACCGTGATGGTTCGATACCGACAGATCGCCGCCGCTGCGCCTGCAAATAACCCGGGAGATGGCCAAGCCGAAACCCCGGGAATCCCCGGGCCCTGGCTCCTTGGTGGAGAAGCCCTGCGAGAAGATCTGTTCGGCATCGCCGTCGGGAATCCCTGGACCATTGTCCCGGACGGTGACCCTGACCTCGTCACCGGACTCGACCACCAAGACGCTGACCGTTGCCCCGGGGAGTCCGGTGACGGCGTCGAACGCGTTGTCCACCAGGTTCCCGACCACAGTAGTGATGTCGCGGGAAAGTTCCTCCGCTACGCGCGGCAGCGCGGATCCCGGATCAAGCTGCAGTTCCACCCCGCGCTCCGTAGCGAGGCTGGACTTGGCAATCAACAAGGCCGCGAGCGCCGGGTCCTGGATCCTGCTGGTCACTTCATCATTGAGCCTGGTGCGGTCCACGGTGGCGCCGTTGACGAACTGGATCACGGAATCGTACTCCTCCAGTTGAAGCAGCCCGGAGATGACATGGAGCTGGTTGGCGAACTCGTGGGCCTGGGCACGGAGCGTGTTGGTTACTGTCCGGGTTGCCCCCAGCTCGCGCTCCAAGGAGGACATTTCCGTCCGGTCCCTAAGTGTCGTGACCGAACCCATGTCCCTTCCGCGGGAGGTCAGCGCAACCCTGTTCATGACCACCAGCCGATCACCCACCAGGACCAACTGGTCCGGGTCCGCCTGGTCCCTGGCCAGCACCACTTTGAGCGCCGGGTCGACGGGCAGCGAAGCGAGCCGCCGCCCGACGCAATCGCCGGGAAGCCCCAGGAGTTGCCGGGCGCTCTGGTTGGCCACAGTGATCCGCCCGTGGGGATCCAAAGCGACCACGCCCTCTTTCAGGCCTTGCAGCATGGCCTCCCGGTTCAGCACCAGACCGGTGATCTCCCGCGGTTCCATGCCCAGGGTCTGCCGCTTGACGCGCCGGGACATCAGCAGTGATCCTGCAAGGCCAAGGACGCTGGCCACGCCCAGGTAGGTCAAGAGGTTGGGAGCCGCGTCGCCGAGCCTTTCCAGCGTTGAGGGGTAGTTACGGCTGATGGAGGCTATGCCGATCATTTCACCGGAATCATCCAGGACCGGTACGTGGGCGGAAAGGACCGGGCCGGCGCTGCCGGCGAGGACTCCGGTCCAGGCCCGGCCTTCCTTCACCCGGCTGTCGCCAAGGGGCAGGATTTTGCCTACCAACCCGGGATCGGAGGCGGTAACCACCGTTCCGTCCAGTTTCGCGAGGGCAACCTGGCCCGAGCCGGAGACTGTCCGTACCGACTCGGCGACGGCCGGAAGGGCGGAACCGGCGCGCGGTTCCGCCGTAGGGAGCAGTTCACGGACGGTGGGGTTGTTCCCCAGCGCTTCGGCAGCCGACAGGGCCCTGCGCCCCTCGGTGCGCTCGAAGGCGGCGGCGGATTCAGCCAGCGATATAGCTGCGACGGCCACCAGCACGGCGAGCACGATCAGCAGCTGCAGCAGAAGGTACTGTCCGGCGAGGGACATGCCTCGTCTTCGAGCCAGTCGAGTCACTGCTTGGTCCTTTGGGTGATTTCCAGATTTGCCGGATGCCGATGGGCTTCGATGCGTTCACGGGCTGTCCGCCATGGAGTACCGGAACTATACCCCTGAGCGGGTCTTTTTGCCTCTTACTGCGTGAACGCAATGAACTTAAAGATCACTGCGAACACAAGAGTGATCCACGTCACCGGCCGCCCTAGCATCGACCGCAGGGCAGGAACCCGAGGGAACCTGCACAGAGATTCGATGAAGAATTTTTTTCACTGAGAAGAGGAACATCATGCGCCAGATCCGCGCATTGCGCATTGCCGCCGTTGCAGCCGGCATCGCCCTGATGGCTACCGGTTGTGGTGCCACCAGCAAGAGCTCCACAGGCACCGAAAGCACCGGTGCGGCCAAACCCATCAGCGGTCTGCAAATCATGGTCCCCAACACCCCCGGCGGCGGTTACGACACCACCGCCCGAGCCGCGGCCAAGGTCCTGGACGACGAAAAGATCGCCAGCAACACCGAGGTCTTCAACCTGGCCGGAGCAGGCGGCACCGTGGGCCTGGCGCGCGTGGTCAACGAGAAGGGCAACGGCGATCTGGCCATGCTCATGGGCCTGGGCGTAGTGGGAGCCAGCTACACCAACAAGTCGGAATCCAAACTGACCCAGACCACTCCCCTGGCACGCTTGATCGAGGAACCCGGCGCCATCATGGTCAGCAAGGACTCCCCGTACAAGACCATCGATGACCTGGTGAAGGCATGGAAGGCCGATCCCGCTTCCATTTCCGTGGGCGGCGGCTCCTCGCCGGGCGGCCCGGACCACCTCCTGCCCATGCAGCTGGCCGGCGCCGTGGGCATCGACGCTACCAAGGTGAACTTCGTTTCCTACGACGGCGGTGGGGACCTCCTGCCTGCGATCCTCGGCAACAAGCTGGGCTTCGCAGCGTCCGGAGCCGGCGAGTACCTGGAGCAGATCAAGTCCGGCGAAGTCCGCGTCCTGGCTACCAGCGGCGAAAAGCGGTTGGACGGCGTGGACGCACCAACGCTCAAAGAGTCCAACATCGACCTCGTCTTCACCAACTGGCGTGGCGTTGTGGCACCTCCGGGCATCAGCGATGAGGACAAGAAGTCCCTGATCGCGGCCTTGGAAAAGATGCACGAATCCGCAGGGTGGAAGGAAGCCCTGAAGACCCACAGCTGGACGGACGCCTTCATCACCGGTGACGAGTTCCAGACCTTCCTGACCGACCAGGACAAGCGGGTGGCCGACGTCCTCACCAAGCTTGGCTTGGCGTGAGCACTGCAGTAAAAGGCCTCAAGGGCCGCGCCGAGCTGGGAGTTTCCCTCCTGCTCGGCGCGGCCGGGGTCCTGGTCTTCCTGGACGCCAACGGCCTGGCCACCCCGTACTCCAAATCGGACCCGGTTGGGCCCAAGACTGTGCCGTTCATCGTCGCAGGCCTCTTGCTGGTTTGTGCCGTGCTGCTGGCCATCAACGTCCTCCGCGGCGGCAAGGGTGAAGCCGAAGGCGGCGAGGACGTCGACCTGGCGCACCCCGCCGATTGGAAGACGGTCCTCCCCTTGGCGGGCGCCTTCATCCTGAACATCCTGCTCATCGACTGGGCCGGATGGGTGATCTCCGGAACTCTCCTCTTCTGGGGCAGCGTTTTGGCCCTGGGCAGTCGGCGCTACGTCCGTGACGGCCTGATTGCCCTGGCACTCTCCCTGCTGACCTTCTACGGCTTCTACCTCGGCCTGGGCATCGCACTGCCTGCCGGGCTTCTGGAAGGAATCCTCTGATGGACGTCCTGTCCTCGCTGATGGACGGTTTTGCCACCGCCCTGACCCCCATGAACCTCCTGTACGCCATGATCGGCGTGCTCCTCGGCACCGCAGTCGGTGTCCTCCCCGGCCTGGGACCGGCCATGACCGTGGCCCTGCTCCTGCCCGTGACGTACGCGTTGGAACCTACCAGCGCTTTCATCATGTTCGCCGGCATCTACTACGGCGGCATGTACGGCGGTTCCACCACCTCCATCCTGCTCAACACCCCGGGTGAGTCATCCTCCGTTGTCACAGCGATTGAAGGCAACAAGATGGCCAAGGCCGGGCGTGCCGCCCAAGCCCTGGCCACGGCAGCCATCGGCTCGTTCGTCGCCGGCACCATCGGCACCGCCTTGTTGGCCGTCTTCGCGCCGATCGTGGTCAAGTTCGCCGTCAGCCTTGGCGCCCCCAGCTACTTCGCCATCATGGTCCTGGCCCTGCTCGCAGTCACTGCGGTCCTTGGTTCGTCCAGGCTCCGCGGCTTCGCATCACTGGCACTCGGGCTGGCCATCGGCCTGGTGGGCATCGATTCGGTCACCGGCCAGCGCCGTTTGACCTTCGGCCAGCCGCTTCTGGCCGACGGCCTGGACATTGTGGTTGTCGCCGTCGCCATTTTTGCTGTTGGTGAGGCCCTCTGGGTTGCCGCCCACCTCCGCCGCAGCCCATTGCACATCATTCCCGTAGGCCGCCCCTGGATGGGGAAGAAGGACTGGGCCCGTTCCTGGAAGCCGTGGCTCCGCGGCACCGCGTTCGGTTTCCCGTTCGGCGCGCTTCCCGCAGGCGGAGCGGAAATCCCCACCTTCCTCTCCTACGTCACGGAGAAGCGGCTGAGCAAGCACCCTGAAGAATTCGGCAAGGGCGCAATCGAAGGCGTGGCCGGACCGGAAGCTGCCAACAACGCTGCCGCGGCTGGCACCCTGACCCCCATGCTGGCGCTGGGCCTGCCCACCAACGCAACGGCCGCCGTCATGCTCGCAGCCTTCACCACCTACGGCATCCAGCCGGGACCGCAGCTCTTTGCCAGCCAGGGACCGCTGGTGTGGGCCCTGATCGCCAGCCTGTTCATCGGCAACCTGCTGCTGTTGCTCATCAACCTGCCGCTGGCTCCGCTGTGGGCCAAACTGCTCCAACTCCCGCGGCCCTACTTGTACGCAGGAATCCTGTTCTTCGCCACCTTGGGCGCCTACTCGGTGAACCTGCAGGCGTTCGACCTGGTGATCTTGCTGGTCCTCGGAGCCCTGGGCTTCATGATGCGCCGCTTCGGCCTCCCTGTCCTGCCCTTGATCCTCGGCGTCATCCTCGGCCCGCGGATCGAAGGCCAACTCCGCAAGACCCTGCAACTGAGCGCCGGCGACCCCGCCGGGCTCTTCAGCGAACCAATCGCGATCGTTGTGTACATCATCGTTGCGATCGTGCTGGTTTGGCCGTTTGCGTACAAGCTCATCCGGCCCAAACGGCTGGCTACGGCCCAAACGGCACCAGGTCCAGCCGCCCAGCCGGAGTCCGGCGCTGCGACCCGGCCCGAAAACACTGAAATCCCCCAGAAACAGGAGAACCCGTGACCATCGTGGTGGGATACGTCCCCACGCCGGAAGGTGAGGCCGCGCTGACGCATGCCATCGCCGAGGCAAAGAAGAGCAACAACCACCTCCTCGTCATCAATTCCTCGAAGGGCGACGCCCTGGTGGACAACCGCTACGCCCAGGAGCCGGACATCCAAGGAATCGAGCAACGGCTTGCGACGCAAGGCATCAGCCACACCATCACGCAACCGGTTCGAGGCCATGACGCTGCAGCCGAGGTCCTGGATGCCGCAGATGAACACCATGCGGATCTGATCGTGATCGGACTGCGTCGGCGCAGCCCCGTTGGAAAGCTCATCATGGGCAGCGTCTCCCAACGGATCCTGCTGGAAGCGGACTGCCCGGTGCTGGCAGTCAAAGCCGACTAGGAGTTTTGCGCACGGAAAATGCCCCTAAGATGCGTTCTTGGGGGCATTTTCCGTAACCGACTCCTGGAGGGACACTGCGTTGACCGAGACTATCCGCACCGCTACAAGCAACGACGCCGGGAAGCTCGCTGAGCTTGCGGCCGTCACCTTTCCGCTGGCGTGCCCGCCGGGCTCCTCCCCGGAGGACATCCAGGCCCATCTGGAGAAGCACCTGAGCGAGGCAAGGTTCGCCGAGTACCTCGCGGACGCGAACATCACCATCCTGGTGCTCGATGACGCCGGCCAACTAAACGGCTACACCATGCTCGTCGCCAAGCCCACCAGCGACCCCGATGTGGCCTCGGTCCTCTCAGCCCAGCCTTCCACCGAACTCAGCAAGTGCTACGTCCATCCCGAACACCACGGCCATGGCGCAGCTGCCCGGCTCATGAAGGCCTCCCTTGCCGATGCGGCAGACAAGGGAGCGGCCGGTGTGTGGCTCGGGGTCAACAGCCAGAACGCCAAGGCCATCCGTTTCTACGAGAAGAACGGCTTCGAACGGGTGGGCACCAAGTCATTCCAGCTGGGCAACACCGTGGAGCACGACTTCGTCATGGAGTACGCGGTCTAGCCGAACAGGTCCCCGGCCAACGGTGGCCGCGGATCGTTGCGCAGCCGCAGGCTTTCCGGCAAACCCGCCACCGACCCCGTTGGCCCGGCTGCCTCGATGGTGATCCGTGAATCACCCAGCAAGACGTTGTCAGCGCTGAACGTCCCGAAGGATGCGGGGAGTATCGGTGCCAGGTGCAGCACGTCCCGGGTGAAGTCCGGATCGAATCGCAGCAGGATCCTGGCGAGCTGCACCGGAGCGGCAGCCGCCCATGCCTGCGGGGAACACGCCGTCGGGTAGGGAACGGGCTCCGGAAAGTCCGAGCGGTCAAAGCCGCAGAAAAGTTCCGGAAGCCGGCCGCCGAAGTGCTTGGCGGCGTCGAACAATCCGCTGGCCACGCGGCTGGCTTCCTCAACGAAGCCATAACGCATCAATCCGGTGGCGACGATCGCGGTGTCGTGGGGCCACACCGAACCGTTGTGGTAGCTGACGGGGTTGTAGGCGCCCATATCCGAGGCGAGGGTGCGGATCCCCCAGCCGGTGAACATTTCGGGCGACATGAGCCGCTCCGCCACCAGCGGCGCCTTGTCTTCGTCCACGATGCCAACCCACAGGCAGTGGCCCATATTGGACGTGCACGAATCCACGGGCTTCTTGTCCTTGTCCAGGGCGAGCGCGTAATAGCCCTCGTCCGGCAGCCAGAACGTCTTGTTGAAAGCCTCCTTAAGTGCCTCGGCCCGGTCCGCGCAGCGGCGTTCGACGGCGGTGTCCCCCGCCGCGCGTGCCAGCAAGGAACGGCCCACGTACGCCGCATAGGCGTACGCCTGGACTTCGCAGAGTGCGATCGGTGCCTCCGCCATGGTTCCGTCGGCGAAGTTGATGCCGTCCCATGAGTCCTTCCACCCCTGGTTGATCAGGCCGTGGGGGTTCGGCCTCTGGTACTCGATGAACCCGTCGCCGTCGCGGTCGCCGTACTTCTCCATCCACTCGATCGCGCGGTCCGCGTGCGGGAGCAGGGATTCGATGATGTCCGACCCCAGTCCCCAGCGGCTGAGTTCGCCCAAGGTGGAGACGAAGAGCGGAGTGGCATCGGCTGTCCCGTAGTAGGCCGTGCCGCCCAGCGAGAGCCCTGCAGTCACCCCGAGCCTGACTTCGTGGGGTATCCGCCCCGGCTCCTCTTCGGAGTCGATGTCCACTTTGGTCCCCTGCAGGCCTGCCAACGTTTGCAGTGTGCCGGCGGCGAGGCTGGGGTCGACCATGAGCGACATGTAGGAGGCCAGCAGCGAGTCTCTGCCGAACAACGCCATGAACCAGGGCGCTCCGGCCGCCACGGCAGCACGGTCGGGGTGTTTCGCATCGAAGATCCGCAGGGAGCCGAGGTCACGCTGGCTCTTCTCCAGCACACCGGTGACGTTGATGTCGGTAACGCTGATGCGGGGAACGTGCTCCTCCCACTGTTCATGGCGTTGCGCGCCGACGCTGTGGCTAAGCGGTGTCGCCGCGGTAAAGGGATTCTCCGGTTCTTTCCCATTAGTGATGGGCAGGGCAATCACAGTGGCGGTCCAGTCGGTCCTGGCAGGGATAGTGACATTGAACGTCAGCCCTTCCTCGGTGACCTTTGCCCCTTCTGCGTGGAAGGAAACGCCCCGCTGCTGTCCGTTTGAGTGGCGGGACTCGATGTACAACCGGTCCTCATACGCGGTCTTCAGGGTCCCGTCAGTGTGTCCGGCGCGACCACCCTTGACGTCAAAAAGGTCCGCTAGATCGGCGTCGAGGATCACTTCGATGGTGCAGTTGGACGGCTCGCCGGAGTAGTTCCGGATGGTGATGTCATCCCGAAGCCCCGAGCCGATACTGCGCTGGTGCTGGACCAGCAGCGGGCTCTCGAACCGGCCGTCCTCAGTGCAGGCCCGGCCCACATATTCTGCTTGGAAAGCCGTCGGATTGCGGGCCACCAAGGGCTCGCGCGGTTCGCCGTTGATGCGCAGTACCCAGCGGGAGACGATTCGGGTGTCCTGGTAGTAAGCGCCCTGCGAACCCCCCGCGTGGACGTCACCTGTATGGGATGAGATGCAGAAGGAAGAGCCTTCGACGACCGTCACCGCCCCCAGTTCGGACGCTCCTGCTTCCGTATCTGCATTCCAGGCTGTCATGGGCGGTGGGGCTCCTTAGCTGCGGTTTTAAAAGGCCTGCCTTTGATTCTCTTTCACGTAAGGCCCGCCCGTAACCCCCTTGCCCTTGAATTGTTCAATCACCCGCGCGTAGAGCTCCAGATGGTCCGCTGCCATCCGGCCGGCACTGAAGTACCCCTCAACGGCTCTCCGGCAATCGGCGCGGCTAAGCTTCGTTGCGGCGTCCACGAAACCGGCCAACTGGTGGACGTCGCCCAGGAATCCGGTCTCGCCGTGCTGGATGATCTCCGGGGCTGCACCCATGGGCGTAGCAATGACCGGGGTTCCGGTGGCCAATGCCTCGATCATCACCAGCCCGAACGGTTCGTGCCATTGAATCGGATTGATGAGGACGGCGGCGTCACCCATCAGCTGGTACTTCTCCGGATCAGCCAGCTCACCCAGGAACTCCTCCTGTGGGCCCAGCGCAGGCTTCACCACTTCATGGTAGAAACGCTGTTCGTCCTTGGCATGCATCTTGGCGGCGATCCGCAGAGGTATCCCGGCTTCCCGGGCGATCCCCACCGCCTCCATGAGCCCTTTGTCCGGGCACATGCGGCCAACGAAGCAAGCGTAGCCTCCGCTGCCGCTGCCGACGGACACCGTGGAGAGATCCAATCCGTGATGGATCACGGCCGACACCGGAACATCGGGCACCCGGGACCGCTGGCAGTGGGAAATGGCGATCACCACCGTGTCTGATGCCATGGCCCGGTACAGCACCGCCGATTGCTCATTCAGCGGTCCGTGGATGGTGGTAACCACCGGAACGCCCGGGGGCCTGTGCCCGTACAGGGGCCCGCCCAGGGTGTGGTCATGGATGATATCCACCTCGCCCATGCCCGCATAGGCCTTGATGATGTGTTCCAGTTCGCTCAGCGTCTGGCCCAACTCTCCAGGCGTACTGACGCCGAATCCGGGAAGCTGGGACACCGGACACGTGCTGTCCGAGGACGCGGCCAGCAGGACGTCGTGCCCGGCAGCAGCGAGGGCCTGGGCAAGGGCGTCCACCACCCGTTCGGTGCCGCCGTACTTCTCCGGCGGAACAGTGAACCAGGGTCCCACAATGAGTCCAATGCGCACGCTTGGGCCTTTCAAGCAACCCCCAGAACGCGGGCTGACTACATAACCCTCAATAAGGCTATGCGGCGCGTGAGGAAAATAACATCCCTGATATGGAATGCTCCCTGTGCTGCCCCGGTTGTCCACACCATGAAGATTGAGATCTGGTCCGACGTTGCTTGCCCATGGTGCTATATCGGCAAGCGGCGCTTCGAGACTGCCTTGGCACAGTTCCCGCACCGCGATTCGGTGGAGGTGGAATGGCGGAGCTACCAGCTGGATCCTTCCGTCCCCGAACACTACGACGGCACCGAGCTGGACTACCTGAGCAAGCGCAAGGGCATGGCTCCGGATCAGGTCAAGCAGATGTTCGCCCACGTCACGCAGACTGCTAAAGACGAAGGGCTGGATTACCACTTTGACAGCGTTGTGGTGGCCAACAGCTTCACGGCCCACCGGCTCATCCATCTGGCAGCCACCCACGGCAAGCAGGACCTGGCGAAGGAGCGCCTGCTCAGCGACCACTTTGAGCACGGCAAGGACATCGGAAGCCAGGAGTACCTGACCGGGCTGGGTGCGGCGCTGGATCTTCCGGCCGGTGAGGTGGCGGAACTCTTCACCTCGGACAAGTTCACCGAAGAGGTCACCATGGACATCAACGAGGCCCGCGCCATCGGCGTCACCGGCGTCCCTTTCTTCGTCATCGACCGCAAGTACGGCATCTCCGGCGCCCAGCCCGCCGAGCTCTTCGCCCAAGCCCTCAACCAGGCGTGGCAGGAAGCCAACCCGCTGATCCCGGTGGGATCCTCCGATGCCGAGGCCTGCGGCCCGGACGGTTGCGCCGTCAACTGACCACCCGCCGTCGTACTTCCCCAAGTAAGTCGCAGTTAAGCGCGTTCTGACGGCTCAAAATGTGCTCAACTGCGACCCAGTTGGGTGCGGGGGCTAGGCTTTCGCCACCTCAAGTTCGACGACGGCCCAGGACAAAGCGGGCAGCGTCAGCCGCAGCTCGGAACCGGAGGCCTTGACGCCTTCCAGAGGTGTCAGCCCCACCCGATCCGGCTGGGACTGGCTGTTGATGGTGAAGCGGTCCCCGCCGTCGGGTATTTCAAGGACCTCGGCCCGAAGAATATGCCGGGCGTCGAAGCCGTGCAGGGCGGCCTCGACGTCGGCGGCCTCCTCCAGTCCGCGGTTGGCGAAGAACAAGGCAACCCGGCCCGTTTCCTCGTTCCACGTGGCGCTGACGTCCACCAGGTCCGTGTCGCCGAAACGCGCGTTCGAGTACTTGTCCGAGTTAACGGACAACTGCAGGATCTGCCCCTTGGCCAGCTCGGCCATGCGTGCGAACGGGTGGAAGATGGACTGCTTCCACGCCGGTCCGTTGGCCTCGCTGAAGATCGGCGCGATCACGTTCACCAGCTGCGCCTGGTTGGCGATCTTCACGCGGTCGCCGTGCCGCAGCAGCGAGTTCAGCAGAGTCCCCACCACCACGGCGTCGGTGACGTTGTACTTGTCCTCGATCACGCGAGGGTGTTCAACCCACGGGCCCTTGACGATGTTGCTCAACTGGTCCTCGGTGTCCCGGCCGCGCTGGTACCAGACGTTCCACTCGTCGAAGGACAGGTTGATGTGCTTCTT
This sequence comes from Paenarthrobacter sp. PAE-2, assembly GCF_026013155.1. Classification (NCBI taxonomy): domain Bacteria; kingdom Bacillati; phylum Actinomycetota; class Actinomycetes; order Micrococcales; family Micrococcaceae; genus Paenarthrobacter; species Paenarthrobacter sp. PAE-2. Next base: position 32,406 of record NZ_JAPDNV010000015.1, read on the forward strand.
GTGCTTGCCCTTGGCCCGGACAGCGTCGGCGGTCGCCACCACCGACTCGATGAAGTAGTCGGTGTCGACGGCGGAAGCGAGGAAGCTGCCGACGTCGCCGTCGTGCTCCTGGTAGTAGGCGTGGAGGGAAACGTAGTCCACCTCGTCATAGGTGTGCGTGAGCACCGTTTGCTCCCACGCGCCGAACGTGGGCATCCCGGAATTGGAACTTCCGCAGGCCACCAATTCAATGGTGGGATCCACAAAGCGCATGGCTTTGGCAGCTTCCTGCGCCAGCCGGCCGTATTCCTCGGCGGTCTTGTGCCCGATCTGCCACGGCCCGTCCATCTCGTTGCCGAGGCACCACAGCTTGATGTCGAACGGGTCCTTGTGCCCATTCCTGGCCCGGAGGTCGGACCAGTAGCTGCCGCCGGGGTGGTTGGCGTATTCCACGATCTGGCGGGCAGCGTCAACTCCCTTGGTCCCCAGGTTGATGGCCTCCATGATCTCGGTGCCGGCCTGCCGGGACCAGTCCACGAACTCGTGAAGGCCGAACGCGTTGGTCTCCACCGTGTGCCAGGCCCCGTCCAGGCGGCGCGGCCGGTCCTCCCGTGGGCCGATGCCGTCTTCCCAGTTGTAGCCGGAAACGAAGTTACCGCCGGGGTAGCGGATCACGGTGGCACCGAGTTCCTTGACGAGCTTGAGGACATCCTGGCGGAAGCCGTTCTCATCCGCTTCCGGGTGGCCGGGTTCGTAGATGCCGGTATAGACACAACGGCCCATGTGTTCCACGAAGGAACCGAACAGCCGGCGGGTTACCTCGCCAACAGTGAAGTCGCGGTCGAGGGTAATGCGTGCGCGGGACATGAATCTCCTTGGTTGTGTTTCGAATCCGGGTTTCGGCTCTGGGTGTCAGGTTTCGGTTTTCGGTACTGGCGTGCTCCGCAGGTGCCGGGTCAGGTCCCGGCGAGTCCCGTCGTCGAGATGCCCTTGATGATCTGGCGCTGGAAGAACAGGAAGACGACTATGAGCGGCAGCGCGGCGAGCAGGGCGGACGCCATATTCTGCGCGTACTGCACGCCGTAGGCGCTCTTGATGGTCTGCAGGCCGACCGGAAGGGTCAGCAGCGAATCGTCGTTGGTGGCGATGAAGGGCCACAGGAAGTTGTTCCACGCACCGATGAACACGAAGATGGCCACCGAGGCAAGGATCGGACGGGACAGCGGCAGGATGATCTGCAGGAAGATCCGCATCCGGCTGGCGCCGTCCATCACGGCCGCCTCTTCGAGTTCCCTCGGGATCTGGTCGAAGAACTTCTTCAGCACGAACACCATGGCGGGATGGATGACCTGCGGCAGGATGATGGCCCACGACGTATCGATCATCTTCAACGCAAGCATCTGGTAGAAGAGCGGGATGATCAGGACCGGCGGCGGAATGATGATGGACGCGATGATGACCGTCATCAGCAGCTTCTTGCCTTTGAAGTCGATCCTGGACAGGGCGTAGGCAACCAGCGCCGAGATCACCAGAGTGATGATCGTGATGGCTGCCGAGGTGTAGAGCGAGTTCCACGTCCACAGCGGAATGTTGCCGTCCTGGAAGACTTTGGCGAACGCCTCGACCGTGAAGCCCGACGGCGGTATCCAGCTGATCTTCGACGCCGAAGCGTCCGTCTCGGTCTTGAAAGCGGTGACGGTGGCCCAAGCGAACGGAATAAGCCAGAGAACGGCAATGAAGGCGGCGACGACGATCGCGGCCACCCTGCCGACCGTCAGTTTCCTGCGCGGCTTGCGCAGGTCCTGGGTGGTTCCGGTGTGCTGTGCGGGACGGGTGAGGGTTGTGGTTGCCATGGCTATGCGCTCCTGCGGCGGGTGATGACGAACTGCATGACGGAAACCACCACGATCAGCCCGAAGAAGATGTAGGAGATGGCTGCGGAGTAACCCAGCCGGTAGCCGGTGAATCCGGTTTCGAAGATGTACTGGACCACCGGCCTGGTGGACCCGCCGGGACCGCCGGCCGTCATCTGGTAGATCTGGTCGAAGATCTTGAGCGACGCGAGGATCTGCAACAGGACAATCATCACCGTGGTGGGTGTGAGCTGCGGCAGGGTGATGGAGAAGAACTGGCGCCATCCTCCCGCCCCGTCCAGGGACGCGGCCTCGTAGTGCTGTGCCGGTATGTTCTGCATGGCTGCCAGGTACAGCAGGAAATTGAAGCCAACGGTCCACCACAGCGTGGCGATCACAATGGCCCACATGGCCACGTTCGGGTCGTTCAGCCAGGCCACTTTGGGAAGGCCGATCTTGGCGAGGAAATCGTTGATCAGGCCAAGTTGCGGGTTGTACATCCAGGTGAAGAACAAGGACACCACGGTGGATGCCAAAAGAAATGGAGCAAAGTAGGACAACCTGAACAGCCACTGTGCGGGCAGGTTCATGTTGAGCAGGGCCGCCATCAGCAGCGCAACCAGTACCAGCGGCACCGTACTGATCACGGTGAAGTACAGGGTGTTGCCCAACGATCGCCACATTCCGGCGTCGGCAAAGGCCTCGGAGTAGTTGGCAAAGCCGATCAGGGAATCATTGGCCCCCGTGAGGGATTTGCCCGTGAGGCTCATGTAGAAGCCGTAGATGATGGGCCATACAAGGAAGACAAGGAAAAACACCAGGAACGGTGCGGAGAAGGTCCACCCGCTCAGGGCGTCCCGCTTGCTGCGAAGTGACAGGCCGGCGTTGGCGTTCCGGCTCTGGGTGGTCCCGGGCTGGCTGGCCTGCCGGGACAAGGTAGAGGAACTCATGAAGGACTCCTTTGTCGCTCGGTAGGACGGTTAGACCGGGTTGGGACGGGAGAGAAGATCGTTGGTGCGGGCTACGAAGCCGTCCCAACCTGTGGTTGCCTTGTCACGGCCCAGAAGCACGTTCTGGATGTGTTCTGCAAAGTACGTCTGCCAGTCCGAGCCGGACCCGCTGAACCACGACTCCGGATCGTACGTAATGATGTCCGCGGCATTGGCGTAGTGGATTTGCGGCGACAGCTGCCGGTAGCCCGGCGACTGGACCACTGGCTGGTACGCCGGAATATGCCCTGCCTCCGCCCAAGCGAGGGAGCCCTTGAGGATGTCGCTGACGAACTTATAGACATCGCGGCGCTTGTCCGCGTCTGCAGTGAGTTGCCGCGGAAGGACGAAGGAGTGGGAATCGGCGTACGAGGCCGGCGTTCCGTACAGGGTGGGGATGGTTGCCGCGTCCACAGGCAGCTTGGCCTTCTTCATGGTGGGGAGCTCCCACACTCCGCTGAACAACATGCCTGAATCGCCGCGGACGAATTCGGCGATGCCCGTATTGATATCACCGCTCTTGGCCGCGATGGTGTCATCGAAGAGCGACGCCATGAACTCAAGCGATTCGATGGCGGCATCCCTGTCCGCCTGCATTTCCTGTCCCGGAGTGAGTACGATCTCCGCACCGTGCTGTTTGTAAAGGGTGTAGAAAAGGCGCCACATCTGCGAGCCCAGGTTCAGGTAGCCGAAAGACAAGCCACGGGCCTTGGTTACTTTCTGCATCTCCCGGGCCATGGTCTTGAAATCGTCCGGGGTGGAGACCTGCTGGAGCTGGCCGTTTGCTTCCAACAATCCGGCTTTGCCCGCCACGTCCGTGTTGTAGAACATGATGAACGGATGCGAATCCAGCGCGATGGAGAAGACCTTGCCGTCCTGCTGGCTCTTCTCCCAAATCCTTGGGGCGAAGTCCTCGGGCCGCACACCGTTTTCGGCCAGGAGGTCCAAGTCCCACGGCTCGATGAGTCCGCCGGGCGCGTAGCCGGGCACGCGGCTTGCGTGCATGATGGCCAGTTCCGGGGGCCGGCCACCGGCCGAGGCCATGGCCAGCTTGGTGTAGTAGGGCGGTCCCCACGCCAGCACGGTGGGGTGCACCCTGAATCCCGGGTTGGCTTGATTGGCAGCGGCGATCATCGCCTGCATTTTGATGCCATCACCACCGGAGAGCAGATGCCAGAAGCCGATCTCGCGCGCTTGGGACGCCTGGGCCGCTCCGCCGCAGCCGGTCAGCCCGGCCATCAGGCCCAGACTGCCGAGGGCCGCGGATCCGGCTAATAGTTGCCGCCTGGATACCTGTCTCCCGGCCATTTCGAATTGCTTCACCCGTCACTCCTTTGGATGGGTCCGCTGAAAGTCACTGCTAGCTGCAAAGTCCGGCTTGCTTGCGCCGTGTCCAGCTGAATGGTGGAGCCGGAGTGACGCAGGTCTCACATTACAACGATGTAAATTGCAAGGCAAGGAAAAATTGTTAGCGCAAACAATTTGACGTCAAGCGGCGTTGCCAGCTCCGGAGTGCGGAGGTTTCCCTGGCCCCGGGCTTAGTGCCCTTCCTTGCCCCGCGGGGCAGTGCTGCCGCGCTCCACGATGGAGTAATCCACCTGCATCACGCGCTGGGAGGAGTCGCGGTCCGTCATTCGATCAGTCAGCAGGCGTAGTGCCTCGGAGGCCACACGGCGCCGGTCGAAGGAAACGGTAGTGAGGGGCGGGACAGCGAAGCGCCCGTCCGCAACGTCGTCGAATCCTGCTACTGCAATGTCATCGGGAACCCGGATGCCCCGCTTCCAGAGGACGTTGAGCGCCCCCAGCGCCATGGAGTCCGTAAAGCAGAACAAAGCCTCCGGCACGGGGTGCGAATCAAGCCAGGAATCAAGCGCTGCCGCCGCGGACTCGGACGTCCATTTTTCGCAGCGGATCAGCAGTTCATCGTCCGGCGCTATGCCCAAGGTCTCCAAGGCGGATTCGTAGCCGGCCGCGCGGTGGATGGCAGTTGACGACGGCCGGGCCGCATTGACGCCCAGTACGGCAATCCTCCGGCGTCCCGGTTTTGCCAGCGCGAGCGTCATGTCCCGCGCCGCAGCCATGCTGTCCACAAACACGCGATCGGCTATGTGCTGGGTGACTTCGCCGAGCAGCACCACCGGAGGAAGGGAAACACCAACCTTGACGGCGCTTTCCTGCAGGACCACGGGGTTGAGGATGAGGCCGTCGATCAGGTTGGACCGTGCACGGGTCATCAGGTCCTGTTCCCGCTGCGGATCCGATCCCGTCTCCTCGATCTGCACGCTCCACCCTTGTTCGTGGGCAACTTCCACCACATGGTGGGCTAGCTCGGCGGAAAAGGGCGTGGCCAGATCCGGCAGGGCCAGGCCAATGACGCCCGAGCGGCCGTTGCGCAGTCCCCGCGCAGAGAGGTTGGGAACGTAGTCGAGCTCCTGCATGGCCTGCTCGACCTTGAGGCGCGTGGGCGCACTGACTGGCACCACGCCGTTCATCACATTCGAAACGGTCTTGGGAGACACTCCCGCGCGGCGCGCTACATCCTTGACCGTTGCCCGCAACAGTCCCCCTTGGTGAAATCAATCCGGTTGACTCGATGCTACGCGAGTTTCCGCCCGCCTCCGCCCCGCAGGGTTCACGGGTATTTGCTGACAGATAACGGTAAAGTGTCTATATGCCAAGGATCACGGCCGCCACGAACGCTGCCCAACGCGCCGAGACCCAACGTCGTATCCTCACAGCGTTCGGTGAGCTTCTGTTCACCCACGGCCTCCCCGGCCTGACCATGACCGACGTCGCCCGCCACGCAGGCGTGGGACGCACCGCGGTCTACAACTACTACGCGGACATGGAGCAACTGCTCATCGCGTACGCCTTGGACGAGACCGAACGTTTCATCGGGGACCTGCGCGATTCCCTGGCAGCCTTGGACAATCCGGTGGACCGGCTGGCCCTCTACGTCCGATCCCAGGTGGAGGACCTCAGCCGCCGCCACCTGCCGCCCGGGCCGGCGATGGCAGCTGTCCTATCCCCGGCCTCCTTCGCCAAACTCGCAGACCACGTCGGCGGGCTGAACATCCTCCTCGAAGACATCCTCAAGGACGGGGTCCGCCAGGGCTACCTCCCGGACGTGGACGTGGCGCAGCTGGCGCGCCTCATTCACGGCACCCTGTCCGCCAGCGCCGCACGACGCAACAAGACGCCCGACGGCGACGCGCCGCTGCCATCGCCGCTCACCGACGTCGAAACCGCCACAGCGCTCACCGTACGGTTCATCCAGCTGGGGGCTGGGGCGAAGTTCGACGACGCCGGCAGGCCAGTCCGGGCTGCCGCGGCGGGGACACTGCAGGCCAGCGACGCGTAGAAGCGCTGTGGGAGTTTAGTTGCCTGCGGGATCCGTGGGGATGATGGGCCACTTGGAATTGTCCGCGATGCGGAGGTCCTCACGGGGGCAGCTGAGCTTGCCTGGCGTCTTGTCAACCTGTTCCGGTTCAACCAGGCCCTCGTAGCCCGGGGTGAGGATGACGTCCACGGACTCGTCCTCACGGTTGTCCTCGTAGTAGTCGGTACCGGCGAGGTTGCGCTGGATGTTGAAGGCGGCCGCCTGGCCCTTGACGCCGGATATGACGACGCCGACTCCCGAATAGGCGGTGTCGCTGTTGTCCACGGCGCCCACTTTATGGCCGCGTGCGGCGAATTGCTCCGCGACCGTGCCGGCCAGTCCGCTGCGGGACGTGGCGTTAAAGACGTTGAGGCTGACGGTTTCGTTGGGAACGTAGTCGAAGGTGGTTCCCGGGCAAAGGCTCGTGGGAGCTTTGCTGGCTACTGCGGTGGGCACTTTCACCACGCCGTTCATGACGGCCCAGGCGCCCACGGCTCCGGCCGCGATGACCCCCACCAGGAGGACCAGGACGATCGCGTGGAAAAGCCGCCTCCCGAACCGTGAGGGCGGCGTCCCGGAGTCGTCGGCGAACGTGGCGCGAAGTTCCTCGCCCGTGACCACGTGATGGCCATGGAGGTGCGTCACATCCTTGGGACGCCTAGCCATCGATCACCAACACCCTGGCATGGATCGCCGTCCTTTGATGCAGTGCCGTCCGGACCGCCCGGTGGAGTCCGTCTTCCAGGTACATGACCCCTTGGTACTGGACCACGTGGGGGAAAAGGTCTCCGAAAAATGTTGAATCCTCAGCCAGCAACGCTTCCAGGTCCAGGGTGCGCTTGGTGGTGACGAGCTCGTCAAGCCGGACCGGGCGGGGAGGCAGGGCAGCCCAATCCCGCGGCGCGGAGTATCCATGGTCAGGGTACGGGCGTCCCTCGCCCACAGCTTTGAAGATCACCCTGCAAGCCTATGGAAGTTACAGCCCCAACGGAACTTGTGAGCCCCGGCACAGGCAGGTTGTAGCCAAATGGTGATTATCGGGCCCGCGGCGTCACAGCTGTGGAGTGGGCCCCGCGGACTGACAGAATAGGGACATGACTCAACCGCTCCAAAGTCCCGGCCGGACTGTTACCCGGGAGAACCCGGCCCTCGCGCTGCTCCTCGACGTCGACGGTCCCATCGCCAGCCCTGTCACGCGGGACGTGAAGCCGGACATCATCGCCGACCTCGTAGCCCTGGCCGCTGCGGGCATCCCGGTCATCTTCAATACCGGCCGTTCCGATGCTTTCATCAGCGAACAGGTCATGGAGCCCATGATTGCCGCGGGCATGCCTGCAGGCACCACCATCCACGCTATCTGCGAGAAAGGTGCGGTCTGGTTCAGCTACACCGCCGAGGGTCCCGGTCCCATCCACGTGGACCACGAACTCGCGGTGCCCAAGGCTTACGGCGACGACATCCGCCGGCTGGTGGCCGAGGACTACGCCTCACACATGTTCTTCGACGAAACCAAGCGGGCCATGGTGTCCGTGGAGCAACACCTTGACGTTGCCAGCGAGGACTACCTCGCCGAACAGAAACTCTTCGACGCCGACGCGCTGGACATCATGGCACGGCACAACCTCAACGCGGCCATCCTGGACCACCACGCACCCGGATCCGATGACACCGCGGACTACCGGCTGGACCCCACCATCATCTCCACGGACATAGAGTCGGTCCGTTTGGGCAAGGACCTGGGTGCAAGCCGTGCCGTGGAACTCCTGGCTGCCCAGGGCATTACGCCGCTCTCCTGGCGAACAGTGGGCGATTCCCGCACCGACTACGCCATGGCGGACTGGCTCCACCACAACGACCACGACGTCAAGCATGTGGATGTACGGCCCGCGGACGGTGTTCCGGTGAAGCCCTACACCATCCTCACCGCGGCGGACCTTGAGCTTGCCGCTGACGTCATCCATGACGACGCCGGAGGAGCATTCCTTCGCAGTTGGCGCGAAGCCCTGGACATCTAGCTCCGGCTCCGCCGCAAGGCAGCGCCCTCAACATCAGCTTCACCTCAACACAGCAAGGAGGAACAGCCATCACGCAGGCACAGGTCGATCAGGTTTACCACGGCAGCCCCACGGTCGAGGAGGACTCGATTGCGGAGGCGGCCACCGCGTCCGTTGTTGCGCACCTCAAACACAGGTCCGACGTCGTTCGCCACCGCGGGCGCTATGCCCTCCTTAACACCGACCTCACGCCACAGCAGGCCATGGTTGCGGATCTGCTTGACATCCGCGCGGCGCTGGACGCCGCCGGCGTCGACTTCATCCTGGTGCGGGGCAACGACGAACGTCCGGTCATCGCCGTCGACTGGGAATCGCGCAAGGCCGTGCGGGACGCACTGGTGGAGGCTTTCCGGAACGAGCCGTTCTATTCGATGACCGTAGATGCCAAGAAGAAGGTCTCGGTACTGGTAGCGGACGGGGAGCTGTCCGCCAACCGCAAGTCCCGCATCTTCCGCCTCTACCGCCCCCGGGTAGAGACCGGCGGCGGGCTCTGGTACGGACCCGCCCTGGGCGTCCAGCTGGAACTTTGGCGCTTTGATGGCGATCGCCTGGAACTGCCCGTGGAGAATTCGCTGACCCGCCGGACCCTGCTGCGGCAGGACGCCGTGCGCGGTTCCGTGACCCGGCACGGCCTGGAGTGGCCAACCATAGAAAACATGTTTGCGGACCACGCCAGCGACATCGACTTCGACATCGACATCGTTTTCTCCTGGGTGGACGGCAGCGATCCCGCGTACATCGCGGCACGGCGCGCCCAGCAGGCAGATGCCGTGCTGGGCGAGGGTGACGACCACGAGGCCCGGTACCGGCAGATCGACGAGCTCAAGTACGCCCTCCGCTCGGTGTACATGTTCGCGCCGTGGATCCGCCGCATCTTCATCGCCACGGACTCCCCCGCCCCCTCATGGCTTGCCGACCACCCCAAGGTGACCATTGTCCGCAGCGAGGAATTCTTCAGTGACCCCTCCGTGCTGCCCACGCACAATTCGCAGGCCGTCGAGTGCCAGCTCCACCACATCGATGGTCTTTCGGAGCACTTCCTTTACTCCAATGACGACATGTTCTTCGGCAGGCCTGTTGGACCGGAGATGTTCTTCACGCCCGGCGGCATCACCAAGTTCATCGAAGCGGATACCAGGATCGGGCTCGGCGAGAACGACGCCGAGCGCAGCGGCTTCGAGAACGCCGCACGGGTCAACCGCAAGCTGCTGTGGGAGCGCTTCGGCCGGATCACCACCAGGCACCTGGAACACACGGCCGCTCCGCTCCGCCGGAGCGTGGTGGCCCGGATGGAACATGAGTTCCCCAGCGAGTTCGCCAAGACCGCGGCCAGCCGTTTCCGGGCCGCGGACAACATCTCCGTGACCAACTCGTTCTACCACTACTACGCGCTCCTGACCGGCCGTGCAGTCACTCAGGAGAACGCCCGGGTCCGGTACGTGGACACCACCCTGTGGTCCGGCCTGCACTACCTGCCCAAGCTCCTTGCCAAGCGCCACATGGACCTCTTCTGCCTCAATGACGGCAGCTTCCCCGAGGTCCACGCGGACGAACGCGCCCAGCTGGTGACTGACTTCCTGGAGAAGTACTTTCCGGTCAAGGCACCTTGGGAGAAGTAGACAAGCGGGTCTTCCCCCTGAAGCGTGTGCGTGACTGGCCGGGGATGGCGACTCCGGCGGCCTCCAGGCGGCGCCGGACTCCTTCGGCGTCGAGTTCTTCGCCCACCGTGTCGCCGCCGGACAGGGGCACCACGGAGTGCACGATCGTGTCCTCGTAAACGTGCACCATGTTGTAGGCCTGGGCGCCGTCGCGGCCCCTCTGGCCGCCGGCGCCCACCGCCAGGTCCTGGGTGTAGCAGGTGGCTGAAGCCACCGACACCGGTACGCCGGCAAAGGTGGCCGACGTCGAGTAATGCAGGTGGCCGCCCAGGATGGCCCTGACGTCCGAGTTGCCGACGACGGCGGCCAGGCGGGCCTGGTCCCGCAACTCCACCAATACCGCGAGGTCCTGGACGCAGGGCACGGGTGGGTGGTGGAGCGCCAGGATGGTGCCGTCGGGGGCTGGTGTGGAGAGCTCATCGGCCAGCCATTCAAGCTGCTCCTCCGACAACTCGCCGTGGTGGTGGCCGGGAACCGTGGTGTCCAGGGTGATGATCCGAAGGCCGTTCACGAAGTAGCTCCGGTCCATCGGATCCATGGGCCGGCTGCCTTTCGCGGCCTCCGGGAAAACCGCGCGGAAATTAGCCCGGTTGTCGTGGTTACCCATGGCCCAGATCGGCGTAGCCCCGAGGGCCGCGCACAGCGGTTCCACTACTTCGCGGAGCCGCTCATACGCCTCGAGTTCGCCCTTTTCCGCGAGGTCGCCGGTGAAGATCACGGCTTCGGCCTGGATCCTCGAATCGATGATCTGCTGGCAGACTTCGCGCAGCCGCTCCGTGCTGTCTACAGCACCGTGGAGTGCACGCGCCCCGCCCAGCAGGTGCAGATCACTCAGGTGCAACAGCACGTGACCTGGTTTCGGATATTCGGCCTCGAAGAGCTCCATAGCTGCCTTAGCGTCCGTGGGAGCCGGCGACTCCCGTGTCAACCCAGTACCTACAATCCAACCAGATAGGAAGCTAACATTTGGCTAATTTCGGGCGGAGAGTTGGAAAAATCTTCCTCCCTGCGGGCATCGCCGGGTCTGTCCGCAGGGTGCAGTGTCTAAGGCGAGGGCAGAATCAGACTGGACAACGGCACGATCACACCATCCGGGCGCTGAACGAGGTCCGGTGCGATCAGAATGTATCCAGGCGGCAAGACCACCGTGGGAAGTGTCGCCAGCGTTGCAGCCGGCGTCGGTGCAGGTGCGGGGGCGGCGGGAGCCTGCTGCGTCACGACCGGAGCCGGCGCAGGTGCAACGACTGCCGGTGCCGGCGCCACCACAGCCGGGGCGGGTGCCGGAGCGACCACTGCCGGAGCCGGTTCCGGTGCAGTCACCGCGGGAGGTGCTACGGGTGCGGGTTCCGGAGCTGTCGTTGCAGGCGGCACTGTCGTTGCAGGCGGTACGACGGCGGATTCAGCCGTCGGTGCGGCGGGAACCGTAGTGACGGGGGCCGTCGTCGTCGGCGCCGTAGTGGTGGGCGCAGCAGTTCCGGTGGGAGTCGGCGTCGCAGTCCCGGTGGGCGACGGCGTGGCCGTCTGCGTCGGAGTCGGTGTTGCGGTCCCGGTTGGCGACGGTGTGGCGGTCGTCGTCGGGCTTGGTGTCGCCGTCGTGGTTGGCGACGGCGTAGCCGTCTGCGTGGGAGTCGGTGTAGCGGTCTGCGTGCCGGCCGGGTTGGACGGAGTGGCCGTGCTGGACGGCGTCCCCGGGTTCACCGGTGCCTGCGTGACGGGCGGAGCCACATCTTCTTCGTGCTCACCGCCTTCTTCATGCTCACCACCGATGACTGCCCGGGTGGTCCCGTCCGTGATGGGCACTGCCCACTGCGGAGTGCCGGATCCCGTGCCGACACCGGGCTGGTAGTTCACCATGGTGATGCCCTGGAGCGGATCGATCTGCTTGATGGGCAGCAACTGCCACTGGTTCGGGTTGGTGTGCAGCCCGTTGACGATCGTTTCGAAGTGGAGATGGCAGCCGGTGGACCATCCCGTGGTGCCGACCTCGGCGATCACTTGGCCAACCCGGACTGACTGGCCTTGGGTAACTCCGATGGCCTGCAAGTGGTTGTACGTGGTCACCAAGCCATTGCCGTGCTCAATCTCGACGCGGTTGCCGCCACCCCAGATGTGCCAGCCCACGGCCTTGACCGTCCCCGAGTCCGCCGCGTAAACGCGGGTACCGCAAGCCGCCGCATAGTCCTGGCCCCAGTGGAATTCACCGGGCAGGCCCGTCAGCGGGCTGAAGCGGTAGCCGTAGGGAGAGCTGGGATTCAGGACTTCCAGGGGTGAGTACAGGTAACCGGCCGGCGGACGGGACAGCCCTGCCGAGGCAACCGTCAACGCGCCGGAACCATCGGCACCGACGGTACGGACCAAGGCACGGTCGAAATACACCATCGGCGTGCCGGCCACTTGCTGAGGAGGCTCGGGCATGTTGTCCAGCACCAGGGTTTCAGCCTCAGGCGGCACCAAGGTTCCCAGTGCCAGCGGGCCGACGACTCCTTGTGCCGACGCGCCATCCACCGAATACGACGGACCGGACGTCAGCGGTTGGAATCCAAAAGCGAAGAACGCAGCTATCGCGAGGGCGCCTGCGATGAAAACGCGGCGGAAACCCTCGGTGCGCACCAGGATCGCTACCCGGTCTGATTCATGATGCTTGCCCACAAAACACTCCCCAAAGCCAGCGGCACCAAACCCCAGCCTGGCGTGCAAGCACCATTGTTGCGGGTAAGCCAATGAAAATAAAGGCTTCCAGCTTGACTTCGAGCGAAAGGTTGGCTCAGTTTTTCCTCAAGGTTCCTTGAGATGGCTGGTGGCCCTCCACAGGCAGGGATTCCTTGAGCGCAGCCTTGGTTTTCGGACAGAATGGCAGGCATGCGGAACTACTTCCTCGAGTACCGCCACGAACTTCAGCGCACGTTCACCGGGACGTCCGGAACGCCGCCTGAGTGGGTGCCCCGCCTCGCAGAAGGAAACGACGCCGGATACCACCTTCCGGGGTCGGCGGTGTGGGCTGTGCACGGCTCCATGTCCACCATCGTGGCCGGCATCCGGGTCCTCTTGATGCAGGCACTCCACCCGGGCGCACTTGCCGGCGTGTATGAGCATTCCGGGTTCAAGGAAGACCCGCTGGGCCGCCTGGCAAGCACCATCCGCTGGATCTTCACGGTGACCTACGGTTCAACCGAGGCCGCACAGGCCGCCACCAACCGGGTCAGGAAACTGCACGAGCGGGTCCAAGGAACGTACATCGACGGGAACGGCACTCCACGCGAGTATGCAGCCAACAATCCGGAACTCCTTCGCTGGGTCCACGTGACCTACGCCGACTCGTTCCTCGCGGCGCACCGCATCTTCGGCGGCCCCATTCCCGGCGGCGCCGACGCCTACGTCCGTGAGTGGGCATCGGCCGGCCGGCTCATGGGGGTGGAGGACCCGCCCGTCACGGACACGGAGGTACGGCAGGAGCTGGACCGCTGGTACTCCTCCGGCGTGTTGCGTTCCGACGAACGCCTTGCCGAGACGGTCGAATTCATCCGAACGCCGCCTCTGAGCCCGTTACTGAGGCCGGGTTACCGCGTTCTCTTTGCGGCCGCCGTCGCAAGCCTTGAACCCAAGTACCGGGAGCTCCTTGGCTTGCGGAAAGCCCGCCTGGGTCCCGTACCGTTGCCGGCCATCACGGCGACCAAGGCGATCCTGGCCTTCGTCCATCTTGCCCTTGGCCGGCGCGGCCCCAGCGAGCTGGCTGCCCGGCGTCGGCTTGAGCGGTTGGGGCGGGCGTGATCGAGGGGTTAGCTTTCGACCCTTACACGGGCACTTTGTGCCGAGAGCTAACCCCTCGCCGCTAGATCAGTCCGTCCGAGAGGTGGTTCGGGGTGCCGAAGCGGTGGGCGGTGATGGACACGGCCTGTTCGCGGAGGAACGGCAGCATCTCGATCCGACCGGCCTGGGTCACGGCGCCGTGGTACACAGCGACGTCCGGACGGCCCCCTGTCGCCGCGCTCAGCGCGGTGAAGTCGCCACCGATCAGGCGGATGCGGCCGCCGTCGAACTTTTCCGCCCGGGCCAGCCACGCGGCGTCGTCCTCGATCCGGACGCTGACATTCAGGTTCGCGAATACGCTCACCACGGGGTCTGGAAGCACGACGGCGGAGCTCACCTTGAGTGCCGAACCGGCCACTGCGCCGGCCGCGACAACCCGCAGCAGGTCGGCGATCCGCTCGCCTTCGGAGAGGCGGATGGTGACCGGGATGGGACGGTAGCGGAAGACGTTCCGCTCGGCGGTCAGGGCGGAGACGTCCTTGCGGGTACCGAACTCGCTTGCCCAGGCGTCGGCGTCGCTGAACAGCGACTGCTCCAGGACACGGAGTTCCTCGGAAGTAGCGTCCACGGACTTCGCTGCGGCGAGAATCTCCGCAGCGGCACCCTGCAGGACGGTGCCACGCTTGGCATGTGCCTCCGCGGGCACCCAGTTGCCCAGGCCGATGAGGTAGTTCGGGCCACCGGCCTTGGTCCCGGCACCCACGGCGGATTTCTTCCACCCGCCGAAGGGCTGGCGCTGGACGATCGCGCCGGTGATGCCCCGGTTGACGTACAGGTTGCCGGCCTGGATGCTCTCCAGCCAGGTGCCGATCTCGGCGGAATCCAGGGAATGCAGCCCGGCGGTGAGGCCGTACTCGATCTCGTTCTGGATGGCGATGGCTTCTTCCAGGGTCTCGGCGGTCATGACGCCCAGCACGGGGCCGAAGAACTCCGTCAGGTGGAAGTAGGAGCCACGCTTGACTCCGGAGCGGATGCCCGGGGACCACAAGCGGCCCGTCCCGTCGAGGCGCTCGGGCTTGACGGCCCAGGTTTCCCCTTCGCCCAAGGTGGTCAGGGCGTTGAGGAGCTTGCCGTTGGCGGGCTCGATGATGGGACCCATCTGCGTGGTTGCGGTGTCCGGGTAGCCCACGGTGAGGGACCGCGCGGCGTCGATCAGCTGGTTGTGGAAGCGCTTGGACTTTGCAACGGAACCCACCAGGATCACGAGCGACGCAGCGGAGCACTTCTGGCCGGCATGGCCGAACGCCGAGTAGACGACGTCCTTGGCGGCGAGGTCAAGGTCGGCGCTTGGGGTCACGATGATCGCATTCTTGCCCGACGTCTCGGCCAGCAGCGGAAGGTCTTGGCGGAAGGAACGGAACAGTTCTGCGGTTTCGTAGCCACCGGTGAGGATCACGCGGTCCACGCTCGGGTGCGACACCAACTGCGTGCCGAGGTCCCGCTCTTCGAGCTGCACGAGCGCCAGCAGTTCACGCGGCACGCCAGCTTCCCAGAGCGCGTCAACCATCACGGAACCGGAGCGGCGGGCCTGCTTGGCCGGTTTGATCACGACGGCGGAGCCTGAGGCGAGCGCTGCGAGCGTCGAGCCTGCGGGGATCGCCACCGGGAAGTTCCACGGGGGTGTCACCACGGTGAGGTTGGCCGGGACGAACGTGGCGCCGTCCACCTTTTCCAAATCCTTGGCGCGCTCGGCATAGTAGTGCGCGAAGTCGATCGCCTCGCTGACTTCGGGGTCGCCCTGGTCCAGGGTCTTGCCGGTTTCAGAGGCCATCACTTCGAGCAGTTCGGCCCGGCGGGACTCGAGGATGTCCCCGGCGCGGTGCAGGATTGCGGCGCGCTCGGCTGCCGGGCGGGCACCCCATGCCTTGCCTGCTTCGAGGGCCGTGGCGATGATGCGTTCGAGTTCGGCGGCGTCGGAGACCTTGGTGGACTCGACGATTGCGTTACCCGCCGTGGAGCCGGGGATGCGCGCCAGGATGTCGCGGCCCCAGGCTCGGTTGGCCGGGAGGGCGGGGTCGGTGTCCGGGGTGTTGCGGAAGCCCTCGGTCGGGGCGGGTTCAGCCGGAAGGCGGCGGTCCTGCTTGCGGTTCGGCTCCGGCACGTTCTCGCTCAGGTTCGCGAGGGAGTTCAGGAAACGCTGCTTTTCACGTTCGAAGAGCGGTTCATTGTCACTGAGCTCGAACACGGCAGACATGAAGTTTTCCTGGCTGGCTCCCTCTTCGAGACGCCGGATCAGGTAGGCAATGGCGACGTCGAACTCACCCGGATGGACCACCGGGGTGTAAAGGAGCAGGCTGCCGACGTCCTTCCGGACGGCGGTCGCCTGGCCGGTCGCCATGCCGAGCAGCATCTCGAACTCGATGCCTTCAGTGACTCCCCGCTGCTTCGCCAGGAGCCAGGCGAAAGCGACGTCGAAGAGGTTGTGCCCCGCGACGCCGATGCGAACGGCGTCAATGTGCTCAGGGGTGAGGGCGTAGTTGATGACGCTCTTGTAGCTGGTGTCCGAATCCTGCTTGCTGCCCCACGTGGCCAGCGGCCAATCGTGGAGTGATGCCTCCACCTGTTCCATGGGAAGGTTGGCACCCTTAACCACGCGCACCTTGATGGGCGCACCACCCTTGGCGCGGCGTGCGGCGGCCCACTCCTGCAGTTCCTGCATGGCGCCGAGGGCGTCCGGGAGGTAGGCCTGCAGGACGATGCCCGCCTCGAGGTTCAGGAACTCGGGCATATCCAGGATTCGCTTGAACACGGCGATGGTCATGCTGAGGTCTTTGTATTCCTCCATGTCCAGGTTGATGAACTTGGGCTTGGGGAACGACGCTGCCAGGCGGTAGAGCGGGGTGAGCTTCTCCACCACGTGGTCCACTGCCTCGTCGAAGGCCCACGGGGAGTGCGGGGCCACGGTGGAGGATTCCTTGATGGATACGTAGTCCACGTCCTCGCGGGCCAGGAGCTTCAACGTGCCGTCCAAACGGCGCTGGGCCTCGTGCTCGCCCAGGACCGCTTCGCCCAGGAGGTTCACGTTAAGGTGGACTCCGTCCTGCTTGATTTTGGCGATGGCCGGACCGAGCTTGGCATCGGTGGCATCAACAATCAGGTGTCCCACCATCTCGCGGAGTACGCGGCGTGCGATGGGAATGACCACCTGGGGCATGATCGGAGCCATGATCCCGCCGACGCGGACGGCGCCGCGCATGTACCACGGAAGGAACGTGGGCACCTTGGGTGCCAGTTCGGCGAGTTTCCGGCCGGCAACCGACAAGTCCTCGGGGCGGATGACGCCGTCGACGAATCCGACCGTGAACTCCAGGCCGTTCGGGTCCTTCAGGACTCCGGCGAGCCGCTGCGCGGAAACGTCAACAGGAATTTTTGCGGCTTCAGTCAGCCAATGGCGAACCAGAGCAATGGCCTCGTGGGCCAGTGCGTCGAACTGCCCGGAATCCTGGGTGCGCGGGGAGGTCGCATCCGGGAGGGTGCTGGTCATGAGGGCTCCTTCTGGGGCGGAGAAGTTTGTTTGTTTCCATCAGTATGGATCTACAATCCCATTAGGAAAAGCGACCTTTTCTGACGAATATTCATTACTCATCCCGAAGTTTTGGAGGCTGCCGTGCTGGACGTCCGCAGGCTGCGATTGCTGCACGAACTCAAGATCCGCGGCACCCTCGCCGAGGTGGCTGACGCCATGCAATACAGCCCGTCTTCCGTCTCCCAGCAGCTCACCCTCCTGGAGAAGGAAGCCGGGGTGGAACTCCTCCGGAAAGCGGGGCGTCGCGTTCAGCTCACGCCCCAGGCGGAGATCCTCGTCGCCCACACGTCCGCCCTCCTCGAGACGCTGGAACGCGCCGAGACGGAGCTCGCGGCGTCGCTTTCCACCGTGACCGGTACCGTCCGTCTGGCAGTGTTCCAGTCCGCTGCACTGGCGCTGCTCCCCGGATTCCTGACGATCATGCGCCAGGAGTACCCGGAAGTGCGTGTGGAGATGACCCAACGGGAACCGGAAACCGCGCTTTACGAGACGTGGGCGAGGGACTTCGACATCGTGGTGGCCGAACAGTACCCCGGGCACGCTGCGCCACATCACCCCGGCCTCGACCGGGCGACCTTGACCAGCGACGCCATTCGCCTGGCTACTCCCCCGGTGGGGCTCGGCGGGGAACATGTTGCATCCATCGCGGACACGGCCTCCATGCCATGGGTCATGGAACCCCGTGGAGCCGCATCAAGGCACTGGGCCGAGCAAGCCTGCCGTTCAGCCGGATTCGAACCCGACGTACGCTATGAAACCGCCGACCTCCAGGCGCAGATCCGGCTCATTGAATCCGGCAACGCCGTAGCCCTTATGCCGGACCTCGTCTGGACGGGGATGGAACGGCCGGTCCAGCTGCTTGACCTGCCCGGTTCGCCCGCGCGGACCATCTTCACATCTACGCGCACCGCAGGGCGCATCCATCCGGCCATCCTGGCGTGCCGCGAGGTGTTGGAACGGGTCGCTGCTGCGCAAAGCTAGCGCGCCCTGCCTCGTGGGGGCTTGTCCCTGGACGTGGCTCGGAAACGCAAAAGGCCCCGGTCCAGTGGACCGGGGCCAAACGCGGAGAATGGGGGATTTGAACCCCCGAGGGCGTTAACCCAACACGCGTTCCAGGCGTGCGCCATAGGCCGCTAGGCGAATTCTCCTTGCTTCCGATTCGAAAGCAGATACTACTGTACCTGAGATTTTCGGCATCTCCCAATCGGGCGCCAGAGCGGGTTCCAAGCCCGTGGCGCCGCCCGTTGGCAGCAGCCTGCACAAGAGGACTTTAACGAAAAAATGGACGCCCCCAACGCGCCCATTCCTACGGTACTTCCGTTGAGCCGCCGGGTCCGGCCCCTCTTGCCCAGGCCCCGCGGCTCACAATCGACGGAGATTGCCCCAATCGGTGTACATACTTATGGTCCGCTGCGACCACCCCGGATGCAATGCCTGGGGCCCGATCCGGGCTTTAGTTGCTGACAAAATGTCTTTATGACCGAACTGCACGCCTTGGTTGTCTACGTGCCGGAAGACCATGCTGACGCCGTCCTGAAGTCGATCGGCGACGCCGGTGCCGGTCGAATCGGCGACTACTCCCATTGCGCATTCACCTCGCCCGGCACAGGTCGCTTCACTCCCCTTCCAGGAGCGCAGCCGTTCATCGGCGACGTCGGTGAGCCCGAGCAGGTGCCGGAAGTCCGGGTTGAGTGCGTAGTCGCTGGAGAGCTGCTCGACGGCGTGGTGCTGGCTTTGCGTGAAGCCCACCCTTACGAGGAGCCGGCCTTCATGACGTGGCCTGTCAATGGGTGGCGCCACTGACCCCGCACACGGGGCTGGCCGTTGACCCGCCGCCGACGCCGCACCCCTACCCGCAATCCGCACCCATAGGAACGGGAGCGCCACGCGGCAACGGGTGCGTCGCCCACTCACAACGGGTGCGCCAGGCGGAAACAGATGCGCAGGGCTCGCGGCGGCAGGTGATAGAGGGACGGCCGGGAACGGGCGGGACCTGATAGAGGGACGGCCGGGAACGGGCGGGACCTGATAGAGGAACGGGCGGGTTCGACGGCGCGGAGCACCCGCCGTCGAGCGGTTTCCACAGAACCCTCCGGCCGATTCGAACCGTGCCCCAAGTTCGGGTAAGCTTGTCGACGGCCCCTCATGTGGCGTCATCCTGTTGAACTCCCCCAGGACCGGAAGGTAGCAAGGGTAGATGGGCTCTGGCGGGTGCATGAGGGGTCTCTTATTTAAATGTCAGTCCCTATAGGTAGGTTTTCCCTGTGACTGTTACAACTGCCCTGTACCGAAGGTATCGCCCGGATTCGTTCGCGGACGTTATCGGGCAGGAACACGTCACGGAGCCGCTGATGACGGCGCTGCGGAAGAACCGCGTGAACCACGCCTACCTCTTTTCCGGCCCCCGCGGCTGTGGCAAGACCACTTCCGCGCGTATCCTCGCGCGCTGCCTGAACTGCGCCGAGGGCCCCACGGACACTCCCTGCGGAAAGTGCCCCAGCTGCATCGAGCTTGCCCGCGGCGGTTCGGGTTCGCTGGATGTGATCGAGATTGATGCCGCCAGCCACGGCGGTGTGGACGACGCCCGGGATCTCCGTGAACGCGCCACGTTCGCCCCTGTTCGCGACCGCTACAAGATCTTCATCATTGACGAAGCCCACATGGTCACCTCTGCCGGCTTCAATGCGCTGCTTAAGATCGTCGAAGAGCCGCCGGAACACATCAAGTTCATCTTCGCCACCACGGAACCGGACAAGGTCATCGGCACCATCCGCTCCCGCACGCACCACTACCCCTTCCGTTTGGTGCCGCCGGAGCCGCTCATCAAGTACCTTGAGCTGCTGTGCCACCAGGAGAATGTGCCCGTGGCTCCGGGCGTGCTTTCTCTGGTGATCCGTGCCGGTGGCGGCTCAGTCCGCGACTCCCTTTCCGTGCTGGACCAGCTCATGGCCGGAGCCGGACCGAACGGCCTCGATTACGAGCTCGCCGTTGCCCTGCTCGGCTACACCCACGCCTCCCTCCTTGACGACGTCGTGGATGCCGTCGCCGCGGCGGACTCCGCTACGGTGTTCCGGGCCGTTGACCGCGTCATCCAGACAGGCCACGATCCGCGACGCTTCGTGGAGGACCTCCTGGAGCGGTTCCGGGACCTCATCATCGTCCAGGCCATGCCGGAAAGCGCCCAGTCCATCCTCCGCGGCATGCCGGAGGACCAAATCGCCCGCATGCGCAACCAAGCCACCAATCTGGGTGCGGCTGAACTGTCCCGGGCTGCCGACGTCACCAACACCGCCCTCACCGAGATGACCGGTGCCACGTCACCCCGGCTGCACCTGGAACTTCTTTGCGCCCGCATTCTCCTTCCGAGCGCGGAGCAGACGGAGCGCGGGATCGCCGCGCGCATAGACCGCGTGGAACGTCGGCTCAACTACACCGGCGACGCCGGGATCCCGGCTGCCGCTTCAGCCTCACCTCAGGCCGGGACAGCACCAGCCGTCGGTTCGCAGGCTCGGCAGGCACCGGCAGCTCAACCCGTGGCTCCTGCCGCTCAGCAAACAGCCCCCGCTGTCCCTGCTGCTACGGCGCCCATGACTCCCCAACAGCCGGCGGAACGTCCCGTTGAGCACCAAACCGCTACTGCCCCCGCGGCACCGTCGGCACCCGTTGCACCTGCCACCGTTCCGTCGCAGGACCACCAGCGACGAGAGCCACAGCAGCAACAGCAGCCGGCCTCCGAAGCCCGGACGTCCCTGACGGCACCACGGGTCTCCACCAACGACTGGCCGGTGGAGGACCGGTCCGTTTCCGGGCGCCCAACGGGTCCCTCTGAGGGACAGCAAGCTCCCGTGCAAGCTTCGGCCGCGCAGCAGAACCCGGCGGCACCCACGGGACAGGCAGCCCCGGCGGCACAAAGCCCGGCCGCGCAGCAGAACCAGCCGTCTTCTTCACCAGCCACGCGATCCGTCCCAGCCTCGCAGTCCGCACCTGCGCCGGAAGCTCGGCCCGCGGCCATTCCGTCAGCACCAACCCCCTCCGGCGGAGACGTCGAAACGCTCCGGCGTGCTTGGCCGGACGTGCTGCAGACGTTGGCCAAGATCAAGCGCAGCACCTGGGCCTTGGTGGAACCCAACGCCCAAGTGGCCCAGTACGACGCCCAAGTCCTTACCCTGGCCTTCACAACCAGTGGCCTTGCCGGGGCGTTCGGACGCGCCGATCACGCGGAGAACCTGCGCCAGGCCATCCACAAGACCATCGGCATCGATTGCCAGATTGTCGCAGTAGCAGGCGCCAACAGCTCAGCGAGCTCTGAACCAAACCCAAAAGCACGTACTAGCCGGGACACCCCGGCAACAAACACGCAAGAACCGGTTTCCGGCGCCCAAGGAGCCGGAAACACGGTTTCAGACGGAGCTGCACACCTGGCCAGCGGATCGAATACAGCTCCGCTAGCTCCAGCGGCAGCAGCTCAACCGCCAGTCGCGGCCGCTCCAGCACCAGCTCCAGCAGCTGCCACCGCCGTGGATGCAGCGTGGGGCATTGCCCCGGCGTCACGCCCTGAACAAGAGTCTCCCGCCGGGAAAGATCCTGCGCAGGACGCGCCCCGCAAAGCTCCCGCGCAGGAAACCCCTGCCCTAGAGCCAGCAGCGCCGGAACCCGTTTCAACGGATCACACTGCCAACACCTCAGGGGCCTCGGCCCGCAGTACGGAGAACGCGGAAGCTCCGAGCTGGCCGGCCGCTTCCCCGGTGGACCGGGAATCGGTCTGGTTGACCGGCCCGAAGACGCCGGAAGAACCACCTGCTGGACCACAGGCAACTTCCCAGGCCGGACCCCAGGCATCCGTGCCTGACACGGCCGGCGACTACTCGTACCCTGATGACGATTGGGGTCCGCCGCTCGACGAGGACGCCCCGCCGCTGGATGAGGAACCGCCGGCTGACTGGGAGCCGACGCCCCGGTACGAGGCCCCGGCCACCCCTGCCCCAGCGCAGGCCGAGGCCGACGCACGGCCCCGGGCACAGTCGCGCCCGCAGGCAAGCCCACAGCCCACGCAGGCCACGAAACCCACGAATGCCACTGAGACCCCTTCGCGGCCGGATCCTGCCCAGGATCCGTGGTCACGTGCGGTGGAGCACGCGCCGGGAACGTGGGTTGTTGGCACGGAATCCAACGTCGGCGTTAGAGCCAACAGCGGCGACCACCAACCCGCCGAGCCCTCGCAGGACGAGTCGGCCCCGCAGTACGAGCCAGCTGCAGCCCAAATACCGGCAACAGCCCAGATTCCGGCAACAGCACAGGCTCCAACGGCCGGAACTCCTGACATCGGCAGCGAAACCGCCGAGCCGTCCACTTACGGCCAGCCCACCAGCGCCGGGAACAACGGTTCTTCAGGCTGGGACGTCGCACCGCCGTCGGAATGGCCCGGAACCGGCGCGACGCAAACCCAGCAGAAGGCACCGGCGTGGCCCTTGTCGTCCCTGGAGCCGCAGGAGGCCCACGGTTCCGTCGCCACGCTCGAAGGGGACGCGCCGTCGGGCGGTCGGCCGGTCAAGCAGAGCCTCTACCAGCGGTTGACCAACAGCCCTGAGGCCCAGCGGGGCCGCGTTCAGGCGCCTGCCCATCCCCAAGCCCAGCCGACCAGCGTGGCGGAGGACATCCCCAGCCCCGAGGACGAGACCATCGAGGAATCGAGGGTGTTCGGACGCGCCGCAGTTGAGCGTATTCTGGGCGGAAAGCTGATTGAAGAGCGGTCGTTGGACGGTTCTCCCCTCCACATGCGCTGACCACCATCTGCGCCTGGCACGCAGCCCTAACCCTGGGCGCAGCGGCATTGCAACGAAACGAACGAGGACATTGTGTACGAAGGTGCAGTTCAAGAGCTGATTGACGAGCTCGGCCGGCTCCCCGGCGTTGGGCCAAAATCGGCGCAGCGCCTGGCGTTCCATATCCTCGAGGCTGATCCCGAGGATATGAAGCGCTTGGTTGCAGCCATCACCACCGTCAAGGAACGCGTGAAGTTCTGCTCTGTATGCTTCAACGTCACTGAGCAGGAAACCTGCAACATTTGCCGCGACCCCCGCCGGGACCCATCGGTCATTTGCGTGGTAGAGGAATCGAAGGACGTCCTGGCCGTTGAACGTACGCGTACCTTCCGTGGGCGCTACCACGTACTGGGCGGCGCCATTAACCCCATCGCGGGCGTCGGCCCGGAACAACTGCGGATCCGCGAGCTCCTTACGCGGCTCAACGACGGCGCCATCCAGGAAATCATCATCGCCACCGATCCGAACCTCGAGGGCGAGGCGACGGCCACCTACTTGGCACGGATGCTGAAAACGATCGGCATCACGGTCACGCGCCTCGCGTCCGGCCTGCCGGTGGGCGGAGACCTCGAGTACGCCGACGAAGTGACGCTCGGCCGTGCCTTCGAGGGCCGCCGAAACGCCCTCGCCTGATCGCGGGACCCTGACCAACACCAGCCGCCGAATAGCTCAGGCCTTCCGGCGCAACCGCATCCGCCCGGAAATCACCACCAACGCAGCCACGGCACCCTGCAGCGCCAGGCCGGTGACCGCGACCGGAACCGTTGGCGGCAGGCTGTCACTTGATTCGCCTCCGAGGCAGGGAACGTCCCGCTGCGGACCATCGGCGGCCCATTGCAACCCGGCCAGTATCCACGCGAAATCGCTGTTCCTGGGAACAAACTCCCCCGCCGTGCTCCCGAAGACCATCGCCGGGTTGCTCGCCGCGATCCATGCCACCCGATCGGTGTGCGCAACCTCAACCGGGCGGGTTTGTCCCACGCATTCATAAGCGGTCATGCGCCCGGATTCGTCGCGCTCCACGTTGACCGGAACCGAGGCTTGCGCAGTGGTGGACGTGCCCGGAAGCAGCGCGAGGGTTGCCACCACGTTTCCGAACAACAGGAAAGCCAGGAGCAGGGCCACAAGCACTCCTCCGGGCAAGGCCCTCCGGAAACAGGCGCGGCTGCCGGCACCGATCAGCCCGAACAGCGCCACCTCCACAGTGACAACTACGACGGCGGCAATCGCCAGCGCGATCGGCCCTCCGGTTGCTGCGCCAACCGCAGCCAGGACAACGCCGGACAAAAGAGCCAGGACCAGGCCATGCAGCACTCCTGAGAACAGGGCGGCAAGAACGCCGGAGGCGGGACGCCTGAACCCTCGGACGGCTCCATGGACTGCAGCCACAAGGACCAACCAAGCCCCCAGCAGCAGGTAGACGGCTTCCCACAGGCCGGTTTCGAACCATCCGTTGGCTGCGCCGAATCCCACCAACGCCGCGGTCAAGGCGCCGGCGGCCGCTATCCCCAGAACGCATGCAGTCCAGTACCGCCACGAGCCAAGGGACGCGACCACATCCGACCAGGCAGCGCGGGCCGCTGCACCCACCGGATTGCGCGGATGGGCCGGTGAGCCATCATTGGGGGCCGCTGCCGGTCCCGCCTCGGTCCCGGCACGGTGCGGACGACGGTCGTCAATGACTCCCCCACCGATCACCTCATAGTCGGAATCTCCGCCCTGGAACGTCATAAATGGATAGTACGCCGGGCGATCATAGGCCGAAATGCCTCATGATGCCGCCATGTGGTCACAATTCCTGCGTGGGGAGCACCCGGCGATAAACTTGGCAAATAAGCTACGCCGGCGTGCTCCAATGAGGATATTGGTACGCCGGATTCGAACCCTATTAATTGCAGTGAGGGTGCGCGCATGACTATGCCCACTACCGAAGTGAAAATCGAAGAGCTCGCAGGCGGAGCTGCCATTACCAAGCAGCTGATCGTCCAGAAGTTCGGCGGTTCCTCGGTTGCCGATGCCGACGGCATCAAACGGGTTGCCCAGCGGGTGGTGGATGCGCAGAAGGCCGGCAACGAGGTAGTCGTTGTCGTCTCCGCAATGGGTGACACCACGGATGAGCTCCTCGACCTCGCAGCCCAGGTCACCGACTCCGCCCCCGCCCGTGAGATGGACATGCTGTTGTCCGCCGGCGAGCGCATTTCCATGGCGCTGCTGGCAATGGCGATCAACAAGTTTGGTGCTTCCGCCCAGTCGTTTACCGGCTCGCAGGCCGGCATGATTACCGACGGTATCCACGGCAAGGCGCGAATTATCGACGTCGACCCGCACCGGATCCGGACGGCGCTGGACAAGGGCCACATAGCAATCGTCGCCGGCTTCCAGGGCATGACCCGCGTCACCAATGAGATCACCACGCTGGGCCGCGGCGGTTCGGACACCACGGCTGTTGCGCTGGCCGCAGCGCTGGAAGCGGACGTTTGCGAGATCTACACGGACGTTGACGGCATCTACACTGCCGATCCCCGCGTGGTTTCTTCCGCCCAGAAGATCGACCGCATCTCCAGCGAGGAGATGCTGGAGCTCGCTGCTTCCGGCGCCAAGATCCTGCACCTGCGCTGCGTGGAGTATGCCCGCCGGTTCGGCGTGCCGCTGCACGTGCGGTCTTCATTCAGTAACCACGAAGGCACATGGGTCATCCCGGGTGCCGATGAAAAGTTCACGATTCAAGAGGGAGTTGCCTTGGAGCAGCCAATCATCTCCGGCGTTGCACACGACCGGTCCGAAGCCAAGGTCACCGTCGTTGGCGTCCCGGATATCCCCGGCAAGGCGGCTGCGATCTTCCAGGTGATCGCCGATGCCCACTCGAACATCGACATGATCGTCCAGAACGTTTCCACCCACGGGACGGGCCGCACGGACATCTCCTTCACGCTGCCCATCGTTGAAGGCGCCGACGCCCTGGCTGCCCTTCGCGCCGCTGAGGGCCAGATCGGCTTCGAGAGCATCGAGTACAACGAGAACGTCGGCAAGCTGTCCCTCATCGGCGCCGGCATGCGTTCGCACCCGGGCGTTTCGGCTACGTTCTTCAAGGCACTCTCTGACGCCGGCATCAACATCGACATGATCTCCACCTCGGAAATCCGCATCTCGGTGGTTACCAGCGCCGACAAGCTCGATGACGCCGTCCGCGCCATCCACGCCGCATTCGAGCTCGACGGCGACGCCGAGGCTACCGTCTACGGCGGCACCGGCCGCTAGGAACATCCCGGGGCCGCAGGCCCTGACAGGTCCAAAAGATAGCGCCGTCCTGAGGCTTCAGGGCGGCGTTATCCGTTAACTGCTTCGGCAGGTCATCCGGCCGGGGGCAAGAGGACATCGATGAGGGTCCGGAGTCCCTGTGCCATGTCCACGTCCTTGTCGTAGAGCCACTGCAGTTGGAGTCCATCGAAGGCCGCCACCACCAGGCGGGAGAGCTGCACAGGATCCACGTCGGACCGAACCTCCCCCAGGTGCTGGCGCCGGGCAATATCAGCGCTGATGTCCCCCACCAGAGCCTCGTACCGTTGGCGGAAGTACTCATGGGAGTCATGCCCGGGGTGGCTGGCGGTCGCCGAGGCCACCGCGTACAGGGTGGTCAGCCCGGGCTCCTGGCGGTTCCGCTCGGCGATCGGGGCCATCAGGTCAAGTCCCGCTTTTTCGGAATTCCCGACGGCGGCTGCCCGGCGGTCGCGCTCGGCGAGGACCGCCGTGAGGAGCTCCTGCTTGCCCTTGAAGTAGTGGAAGAGCGTTGCTTCCCGGACTCCTACGAGTTCGGCGACCCGCTTGAGCGCGGTCCCTTCAAATCCTTCGGTGGCGAAGACGTCTGTGGCTGTCTGGATGATCTGCTCCCGGCGCTCGGCGCCCTTGGCGTACTGTCCGCGTGCCCTCGAAGTAGACATTGGTTCAGTCTATATTTGCGGGCTTCTGCCCTAAAAACCTAGTCACACTAGATTTCTAGCGCTACCCTTGGTGAAAGTCCTGAAAAGGCCATGCACAAAGGAGTCACCATGAATCAACCCCGCCTGATGGAAGCCCTCACCGTCGGCACCGACGATGCCGAAGCGAGGATCCGCGAGCTTGCTTCCGGACTCAGCCCCGAACAGCAGGTCCGGCTGCTCACCGGCGCGGACATCTGGTCCACCCATTCCCTTCCCGACATCGGCCTGGGCCGGATCGTCCTGTCCGATGGTCCGGCAGGCGTCCGGGGTGAGGACTTCGACGAACGCCACGACTCCGTTTCCCTGCCCTCGCCGACAGCATTGGCCGCAACCTGGAGCGTTGACGTGGCACGCCGGTACGGCCAGGTCCTTGGCCAGGAAGCCCGGCGCAAGGGCGTCCATGCGGTGCTCGGCCCCACCATCAACCTCCACCGTTCACCCTTGGGCGGCCGCCACTTCGAGTGCATGAGCGAGGATCCCCGCCTCACTGCCACCATTGCGGCCGGTTACGTTGAGGGCATCCAGTCCATGGGCGTGGGTGCGACACCCAAGCACTACCTCGCCAACGAGGCGGAAACTGACCGCTTCACCGCAGACTCGGTGGTTGAAGAGCAACCCCTGCGCGAGCTCTACCTCGCAGCGTTCGAGGACGCCATCCGGGAAGCCCGCGCCTGGCTCGTCATGAGTTCCTACAACTCCATCAACGGCACCACGGCCAGCGAAAACGATCTCCTGGAAACACCGCTCTCCACGGAATGGGGCTTCGACGGCGTAGTGGTCTCCGACTGGACCGGAGTACGCTCCATTGACGCCGCAAACGCGCACCAGGACCTGGAAATGCCGGGTCCTGTGGGCCACTGGGGACCCAAACTCGTGGCTGCGGTCAACGACGGCCGCGTCAGCCGCGAGGCCATCCTGGAGAAGGTCACCCGCATCCTCCGGCTTGCGGCCCGCGTCGGCGTGCTCGAAGGCTTCAAGCCGGCAATTACCCGGCTACCCGCCGCACTCGACGGAGCCGCCGTCGCACGCGACGTTGCCGTACGCGGAGCGGTACTGGTCCGCAACCGCGATGGACTGCTTCCCCTAAACGCCGGCAGTATCGGCAGCGTCGCGGTCATCGGCCACAATGCCGAGGAGGCGCGCACCCAAGGTGGCGGGAGCGCTACGGTCATGCCCAAGCACACCGTCTCGCCGCTGGAAGGGTTGCGGAAGGCACTGCCCGATGACGTCAAGGTCACCTATGCGCGCGGGGCCAAGGTAGCCGAGGGTATCCAGGCCTTTTCCCGGACGGACCTGCACAATCCAGTGTCCGGAGTTGCCGGCGTACGGGTGACCTTCCATGCTGCGGACGGCTCGGAAATTTCAGGCGAGGACCGGTTTGCCTCTCACCTTATCTGGTTCGGTGTTGGGATCCCGGAGGGCACAGCGAGCATCCGGATGGTCACCGACTGGACGGCACGGACGGCTGGAACCCATCACATCGGGGTGGGCACCGTGGGCAAAATCCGCCTGGCCGTGGACGGTAAAGACGTCTTCAACGGCGAACTGGAGGATCAAACCAACGTCCTCGGCGCGGCCCTCTTCGACCCGCCCGCTACGATCCATGCCATCGAAACCGCCGCCGGCCAAACGGTTCGGATCGAAGCGGAGTACCGGCTGCCCGGGGAACAGTTCATTCCACTCACGGCCATCCTGCTTGGCGAGGAAACGGTGGCGGACAATCCGCAAGCCGACATCGCCGCCGCGGTGGAAGCCGCCCGCGCCTCCGACGTCGCCGTTGTGGTGGTTGGCACCAACGCAGCCATTGAGTCCGAGGGCTTCGACCGCAGCAACCTGGATCTCCCCGGGTTCCAGGACGAGCTGGTTGCAGCCGTGGCCGCAGCCAATCTCCGCACCGTGGTGGTGGTCAACTCAGGATCACCCGTTCTGATGCCGTGGCTGGACAAG
This sequence comes from Paenarthrobacter sp. PAE-2, assembly GCF_026013155.1. Classification (NCBI taxonomy): domain Bacteria; kingdom Bacillati; phylum Actinomycetota; class Actinomycetes; order Micrococcales; family Micrococcaceae; genus Paenarthrobacter; species Paenarthrobacter sp. PAE-2. The sequence goes on from NZ_JAPDNV010000015.1 coordinate 61,397, forward strand.
GTCAGTGCAGTGCTGCTCGGCTGGTTCGGCGGCCAGGAGTTCGGCCACGCAATCGCGGACATCCTTGTGGGCAAGGAAGAGCCCGGAGGACGGCTGCCCACCACCTGGCCGGCGGCGCTGGAGGACGTTCCAGTGCTCAGTACAACGCCGGCGGAGGGCAAGGTGGTGTACTCCGAGGGAATCCACGTCGGGTACCGTGCCTGGCTCAAACAGGAAGCTGCTGGTGGCGCAGCACCGGCCCTGCCGTTCGGGTTCGGCCTCGGCTACACCAGCATCGAGTTCGGCACGGCCCACGCGCCGCAGTGCGTGCCTGCGGGTAAGGACGTGGTGGTCCACGTGCCGGTCCGCAACACCGGAAACCGCACGGGCCGTGAGGTGGTCCAGGTGTACCTTGCCCGCCCGGACACAGCGGTGGAACGGCCCGTCCGCTGGCTGGCCGGCTACGCGGGAACGCACTTGGCGCCGTCCGGGACTGAAAGCGTTGAGGTGCGGATTCCGGCCAGGGCCTTCGCCCATTACGACGGCGGCTGGCAGTTCGAGCCGGGCACGTTTACCCTATTGGTGGGTCGCCATGCCGCAGACAACTTCCAGAAGTTGGATATTGAGCTGCGCTGAGACAGGTGAACACCCCTAACGTGTCCATTCAATGACATAAGTTACCGTGGTTTTCCCCACATGTGGCCTCTTTACGGTATGGTATGGAATTTTCATGGCATGCTGTACGTTGCATAGCCGTAACTCCCCTATCTGAAGAGGCAAATAAACAAGTGGCAGCCGATTACGACGAACTCCGCACAGACGTCAAAGAAAATCAGGAGCAGTCCCTCCAGGCACTCCAGTCCGCCAGCGCCCCCACGGCCAAGAGCGTGGTGCTGGAACTCGACGAGACCGATGGCCTCGACGCCAACGGGCCCGGCGGCGAAATCGTCGCCGAAGAACTGGTCATCCAGGTCATCCCGCAGGCCAACGACGAGTTCACGTGCAACTCGTGCTTCCTGGTCCGCCACCGCTCGCAGATTGCCCGCGAGAAAGATGGCGTGGCCTACTGCACTGACTGCGAGGGCTAGGACCACCACAACCCGGGCGGTCTGATCGTCGTCAGGGAGTGCCGCCGTCGGGTTAAATGCGGAAGGACCAGTTCATGTGAACTGGTCCTTCCGCATTTAACTAAGCAATCCCAACTCACGCACCGGTCCCGGGCCCAGCGAGGCTGCGTTGGCGGCGGTGGTTGATGATCCGCAGCTGCAGGATGCGGGCCCCTCCGGCCAGCGCAACCAGTACGCCGCCACCGACCGCCGCGATAAAGAGCGTCGTGCCCAGGGCGAGCGATCCTTCCAATCCGAAGAACCTGACGGTCACCATGTCCTGGTTCTGCACGAAGAAGACGATCAGCAGCACGAGCACCACTAGCCCCACTGCCACCGCAACCCATACGGCTGCCGTACGCGTCGGGCGGGAAGAACCAGGCACCATACCCTGGCTCCTTGCGGCAGGTCCTGTGCCCGCCGGGATCCTTTCTGTATTTGCAGGGATCCTTCCGGCGTCATCCTGGAAACTCATTCACGGCCCCTCTCCCCAAACAGGACTGATCCTGTTTCCAACTCTCATCCCGTAAGCACATAATAAGCATGCTGATCACCCGCGTGGAAGCATCAACAATTGAGGCGCCGGGGTCCGCGGGCACCAAAGGGAAGGACCGGAGCTGAACCCCGGCCCAGCCTCAGCCCTAAATGCTGTAATCGGTGGATGTAGGGCCCGGATCGTTGTTCCGGACAGCGTAGTGATGCCCTTCGGAGTCAGTCTCAACGTCAAAATGCTTCAGGTCCTCTTCCGAGGCGAGCTCAAAGTCATCGTGCTTGTGCACCACAGGAGCGTCCGTATAACCATGAGTGGCCGGTCCAAAAACGGACTGCAGCCGTTCGGTTACGTGCTGGAAGCCTTCCAATTTGCGTCCCATTTTCTTCCACCCCCTTTCCGCAGGAGAAAGAAAAACGGCAGGGCCGGTGCGCGCCGTTCCAGTGAGGCAATTTTACGCCCGGAGAGCCACAATGGTCAGTCCGCGAGTTGGCATTTAATCGCAATGTTCCCCGCCCGGACTGCCATCAAATGCCATCTCGCGGGGAGGGCGCCGAAGGTTTAGCGCAGAGACTTGTCGTCCGGGTTGCGGGGAACCACGTAGGTGCTGCCGTCGGCCCGCCGCACGGTTTCCCACTGCTGCGTCTCTGCCTGGCGCTGGACCAACAGCCGGCGGTTGGCCTCGGTCATCTCATGATCGATGGAGCTGCTGTGCGCGGGGCCAAAGATAACCCGCAGCCTGCCAGTTGCACGCATGAACTTCTGGGCGAATGATTCCTTGGCCACCGGCGATCGACTCCTTGTTTCAACGGATCAATACCTCCATAGTAGGCTAATAATTAGCGCACTAACTAATTGGCTGCGGGGTTACCGGCGACGCACGTCCGCCGGATCGAGCCACGCCCACAGCCCGGGAAGGAAGCCATGACCACAGCCAGTGGAACCGCCATTAACGATCAAGCCGACGATCTCCTTCTTGAACGCCAACTCTGCTTCGCCCTGACCGTGGCATCCCGCAGCGTCGTGGGGATTTACAAGCCCGTTCTGGAGAGGCTCGGGCTCACGCATCCGCAGTACCTGGTGATGCTGGCCCTGTGGGAGCGGAGTCCCCGCACCCTCAAGGACCTCAGCGATGCCCTCCTCCACGAGCCCGCCACCCTTTCACCGCTTATCCGCCGCTTGGAGGAAGCGGACCTTGTGACAAGGGAACGAGTCCAAGGCAATGAGCGCGCCCTCGCCATCACCCTCACGGCGAAGGGCGCGGCCCTCCGTGAACAGGCAACTGCCGTTCCCGGGCAGATCCGCGAGCGCCTGCAGCTAAGCCGCGAAGAAGTGGCCGAACTGCACCAAGCCATGACGGGCCTGATCGGGGCCACACAACGCGGAGTTAAGGTCGGATAAGCGGAGTCAAGGTCGGATAAGTCGGGTGAGACGGATAAACGCCCCAGATTCCGGCAGGTACAACACCCGGCGTCCAAAACCGGGGGACCGCGTAAAATGGCAGCAACCAAGGAGATTCAATGCGCATGCGATTCGTTCGGTCCGCCCTCGCAGTACTGACTGTCGCCGCACTGGCCGCCTGCACCGGCGGCCCTGCGCCGGACGCCACTTCAAGCAGCAGCGCCACGTCAAGCAGCGCCACCGCCAGCAGCAGCCCGTCGCCGTCGTCGTCGGCTACTACAGGGGCAACGCCCACGCAGGTTCCCACCACCCTTGGCCCCGGCGATACTTCGCCCAACCCCAGCCTTCCCGCCACCACGCCTACTCCGGGCCAAGGCAACGCGGAGCTGTCCATTACCTTCCTGGCGTCTGCTGACGCTGCCCCGAAGAATTACACCTTGGTGTGCCAGGGAGGGGTCCCTGCGGCGGAGAGCAATCATCCCACTGCGGCTGCTGCCTGCGAGGTCCTGAAGAACTATCCTGGGCTGCTCAACCCCGCGGCGGTGAAGACCGACCAGGCCTGCACCATGCAGTTCGGCGGCCCGGAGACGGCCACCGTGACGGGCGCCGTTGACGGCACCGAGGTGGACGCGAAGTTCAGCAGGACCGACGGCTGCCAGATTGCCCTGTGGGACGCCGCCAGCAGCATCCTGGGTGCCAGTGGTGGTGCAGCCTAGGCTTCAGCACCTCCCCCAGGAGCAGTGGCTCGGGCTGGAGGCTGCCCATCACGCGCGCGTCGCCCGCTACGCCGACCCCTACCTCGCCCGCCGTTCCGCCGGGCAGAAGCACCCCGTGGAGGACTTTCTCTTCACGTATTACACGCAGAAGCCCGGGCAACTGCTGCGCTGGCACCCCGGGGACGGCGTGGTGCTCAGCGGGGAGCGCGCACTGGAACGCGCTGACTGGAAGTTCTATCACAGGCTCGACGACGGCCAACTGGCCGCCGTCGGACTGGCGCCCGGGACGCCTGCGGTAGCTTTCCACCGCGAGCCGTTCCTGGACCAGCGCGCGGAAGCTGTTCGCTTCGCCGGGATCATCCTCAAGGGCACCGCGATGCGGCCCGCCCAGTTCGGCTGCTTTGGGCTGCACGAGTGGGCCATGGTGTACAGGCAGGAAAAGTTCGAACTGCGCCATGAGTACCTTCAGCTCAGGCTCGGCGGGGAAGGGACGGATGCCGTGGTGGAAAAGAACCGCATCCGCTGCTCCCACTTTGACGCCTTCCGCTTTTACACGCCGGACGCTGTCCCCCTCAATGAGCTCGCTCCTACGAGGGAGAACCAGCGGACCATGGAGCAGCCCGGCTGCCTCCACGCCAACATGGATCTCTACAAGTGGGCCTACAAGCTTGTTCCCGCGCTACCCAGCGAGCTGGTGATGGACTGTTTCGAATTGTCCTGGCGGATCAGGGCCATGGACATGCAGGCTTCGCCCTACGACCTCGAAGAATGGGGCTACCCGCCCATCAGGATTGAGACGCCGGAGGGCAAAGCCGAGTACGTTGAGTACCAGCGGGCTTTCGCAGCCGAGTCGCAGAAGTTGAGGGCCCGCGTGCTTGAGTCGGTGGGTCCGTTACTGGAGGCCCTGCCGGCCAACGCCTGAAGCACCCGCCGCACCAGCGAAAGGTAACCATGGTTTCTTCCGAAAAGACCGAATACGACGTCGACCTGACCGTAACGCTGACCGAGGCACCCGGCGCGGAGCCGAGGATGTTCCGCCTCCGTTCCGTTGACGGTGTCCTCTCCCCGGACGAAGGTTCGGTGCAATCCAACTTGCCGGACGCGCGTGCGGCACTTGCCGCCGTCGAACAGTTCGGCGAGGAGGCCTTCTTCCCGGTACCGCGTCCGGACCGGATCTGCACGCAGCAGTACGGTGGACCGCAGATCGCAGTTGTGGAGGGGATGTTCCGCGGACGGCAGGTCAACAGCCAGTTCAGCCGGACCGACGGCTGCGAAATCGCCCGGTGGCGCAGCCTGGCTCCCTTGTTCGGCGGCCTCGGGGGCTCAACGGGCGCCGCGTAGGGCGACCGGCCGGCGGAGGAACAAGCCCACTGCCAGAGCCGTGGCCAGGCACAGGCCTGCGTTCACCCAGATTGCCGTTGTGACACCGCTGAGGACGGCCGGAGCGGCGTTGTTTCCGATGGCTAGGATCTGTGCGGTGAAGATCGCGCTCATGATCGGAATACCCATGGTGATGCCGATTTGCTGGCTCATTGTTGCCAACCCCGTAGCCAGGCCTTGCTCTCCATCAGGCAAGCCAGATGTGGCGGTGACCATGAAACCAACAATAACGACGAGGTTTGCCACACCACCGATGAACGTGGCAATCAGAAGCAGAGCAATCGAAGCCGGGTGTTCGCTGAGCAGCACAAGCGCGCCGGTGGCGATGGCTTGGACAATGAATCCGTAAACAATGGCCTTCTTGTTGCCGATCTTTCCGATGACCTTGGGGCCAAGAACTCCACCGAGCACTGTGCCGAGGCCGAGGACTGCGAAGGCAAGACCGGGGCCAAGCGGGGTGTACCCGAGCACTTGCTGCAAGTACAGGGTCAGCAGGAATACCAGGGACGTCTCGGTGACGAAGGCAAGAATGCCGGCGATGTTTCCCCAGGCGACTGTGGAGCGCTTCAAGATCTCCAGGGGAACCAACGGGGACGGCGCCTTGCGTTCCACCGCCACGAAAGCCACGAACAGCACCACGGCTGCGGCGAGCGACCCCAAAGTCAACGGATCGGTCCAGGAATGTTCGGCGGCGTTGGTCGAGCCGAAGACGAGCGCCAAAAGGCCCAGGGTCACCGTGATGGCCCCGGGGACGTCGAGCTTCAGTTTGGTAGCGGGCTTGCTCTCACTGAGCACGATCGGGGCGATGATGAGAACCGCGACGGCGACCGGGACGTTGATGAAGAAGGCCCAGCGCCAGCTGAGCAGATCGGTCAGGAGCCCGCCAAGGATGGCGCCGGTTGTAAAGCCCGCGGCCATCAGGGAACCGTTGAGCCCCAAGGCCTTGTCCCGCAGCGGACCTTCGGGGAACGAGGCCAGGAGCAACGACAGCGCAGCAGGGACGACTATCGCCGTCGCAATGCCTTGACCCACGCGGGCTATCAACAGCAGTGCGGGATCGGCAGCCAGGCCACCGGCCAGCGACGCAGCTCCCAGCAAAGCCATGCCGATGATGAACATCCTGCGACGCCCCGCAATGTCTGCCACGCGGCCAAACAGGAGCGTCAACCCGGCAGCGCACAGCGCGAACGCCGTAGCTATCCACTGCAGGTTCTCCAGGCTGAATCCAACGTCGGCGCCGATGGCCGGGAGGGCAACGTTGAGGATGGAAAAGTCGACGGCCAAGGTAAAACTCGCCGCCAGCAGGACAATGAGTGCCAGCCTTTGACGGCCGTTCATACGCGCCGGAGCCTGGGTTACTGCCTGGACGGGCGTCCGGACTTCTTGAGTCAAGGGTGGAACACCGGGTTCCGTGCTGACATCGGGTTGCGTTGTCATGGGAAAGGTCCTTCTTTTGGAGGTTCAGCCGCCCGTGGACGGCATCTTCACAACTCCACGTTCATCCAATCCCGCGGCATCAACCACACCCCCTTCTGCCTACCACTGGCAGTGACAGGACAACGTTCCACGACACCGGCAGAATGGGCGCATGAGTAATCCAAGTGAACTTGGGGAGTTCCTTCGCGTCCGAAGAGCTGCCTTACAGCCGGAGGACGTCGGCCTGCTGAACTACGGCATCCGTCGCGTACCGGGCCTGCGCAGGGAAGAGCTGGCGATGTTGGCCGGTGTCAGCAGCACCTACTACACCCGCCTGGAGCAGGGACTCAGCAATAATGCGTCAGAGGCTGTGATCGACGCCATCGCCCGGGCTTTGAACCTAAACACCGACGAGCGCGCACATCTTTTCAACCTCGCCCGGCCCGGAACAACCAAGCGGCGGGCCCTGACCAAGCCGGACAAGGTCCGGCCAGGCACACTCCGGCTCATCCAGTCGATGGCCGCCACTCCCGCCGTCGTCCTTGGACGCCGCAGCGAGGTCCTGGCGTGGAACCGCATCGGCCACAGGCTGGTGGCCGGCCACCTGGATTTCGCCTCGCCTGACACTCCATCCACGCGCCCCAACATGACGCGGCTGCTGTTCCTGGACCGTCACACCCGTGAGCTCTATACACGCTGGCAGGAGGAGGCCACACGTGCTGTTTCTTCGCTGCGGCTGGTAGCCGGCCGCGCCACCGATGATCCGGAACTTGCCTCGCTGGTTGGGGAGTTGGTCATGAACAGCCAGGAGTTTGCCAGCCTGTGGGCCCGCCATCCCGTGGAGAACTGCATGTCCGGTGTGAAGTACATGCACCATCCCGAGGTTGGCAATATTGAACTCAACTTCGAAGTCCTGTCTCCGCCCGATCAATCCGGCCACCGCGTCCTCATGTACGCCGCAGACCCGGGTACGCCCGCGGCAGAAGCGCTGCAATTGCTGATGTCCTGCGAGCACGCCACCGGCGCTGAGCAGCACAAGCGCGTCACGGCCCAGTGATGGCGGCGGGCCAATAGACCGGCAACGAAAAAACGCTGCCCAACCACCAATCGGTGGTCCCCGAAGCAACAGTGGCCGGTGGGAAAACCCACCGGCCACTGTTGTTACAGAAAGGAACACGGACTAGCCGGCGTTGTTCTCCTGCGTCGGCTCATCGCCGCGGATCTTGCCGCGGTGCTTCTTGTCCTTCCCGGGATTCTCGTTGTCAGGAACAACTACTGCCCCACCCGGGTTCACCACTACCGTGACGAAGCTGGGCTCGCTGGTACCAGCGAAGGTCAGTCGGCCGATGTAGGAGCCGGGCTGCAGCTTCTCCCAGTTGAGCGCAATGGTGCCCTTCTTGCCGTTGGCCAGCTTGATCGGGTTGGGGGTCACCGATGCGTTGCCTTCGTTTGCACCGAGGACGGCCGCATCAACGGTTGCCTTGGTGGGCTGGTTGTTGGGGCTCGCATACAGGTTGGCGAAGATGAAGTAGTCGCCGGGTGCGGGGTTGGGCACGGTGACCGATTCGCTCGCCGAAGCCGTGGCGGACGGGAGCTGCTGCCCGGAGGGTGTCAGGACCAGCATGTCGAAGTCTGCGGCCTCGTCGGAGGAGATCACCGAGAACTTGGCCAGGGCACGTCCTTCACCCACGGTCACCTTCTTGACGAAGTTGGACTCGTTGCTCTCGCCTGCAAAGGGGCCAGGGACCAGTTCCACGGCAGAGGAGTCAGCCTTGGACAGACCATCAACCGTGACGCCCACCGGAAGGTCGGTACCGGAAGTGATGTTGATGGTTCCCGAGCCGTTGGGGCCCGTTCCGGTGAAGGCCAGCGCCTTATCCACGATCACCGACTGCGGGCGGACTGCGATCGGTGAGGTCACCGTGTTGTTGGCGCCCTGCCAGGAAAGCGAACCCATGGCGAACTTGCCCGGTTCTGCGTTCTTGTTCTCGAACTTCACCTTGAACGTCCGCTTCTCACCGGCGCGGCTGAAGTTGAGGACGGACGGGGTGACCTTGACGTCGACTCCGGGAACGTTGACCGTTGCCCGGTACAGTCCCGGCGTCAGGGCCGTGACGGTACGGGTGACCTCGATCTTGCCGGCGAGGTTGCCCAGCGCGAAGGACGGCACGTTCATGTCACGGGCTTGCGTGGTGCCCAGGCCCGGGATGCCCAAGTCCATCCCGGTTCCCTGGACGAACTTGAGGTAGTCCTCCGTGGTGTTGTCGTAGACCAGGCCCGGCGAAAGGACCTTGGCAGGGTCCACCTGTCCGGCTCCGGTTGCGAAGACGTCCGTGTTCGGAGCGCCGTTGGCCAGCTTCACTTGGCCTGCGGTGGTCATCATGGCGGACTTGACCGCTGCCGGGGACCATGTGGGGTTCTTGGACAGGATCAGGGCTCCGAAGCCTGCCACGTGCGGGGAGGCCATGGACGTACCGGACAGGAAGCCGAAGTTGTCCCCTCCGGTTCCGATCGGGGAAACGCCTGCCAGGATGGCGACACCCGGAGCGGAAACATCCGGCTTCAAAAGGTCGGAGTCAGTAGCCAGCAGCGGGCCGCGCGAGGAGAACCCTGCAATTTGCGGCTGGGCTTCAGCCGGCAGGCCCGTGGTGTCGCGGTTCAGCAGGGAGACGGTGATGGCCGGGTTGGCTGCGACCTTCTCCTTGATGGTGGCGGTAGCCGGCGGGTTGACGTGCACGGTGGGGACCGCGTGCTTGTCGGTGTCCAGCGAGGAGGCAGTCAGGTTCACAAGGATCATGCCCACGCCGCCGGCACGCAGTACTTCGGCGCTCTTGGCGGTACGGTCAACTACGCCGCGGTCGCAGACAACTACCTTCTCCGCCACCTTGGCCGGGTCCAGCGAATTCGGAGCGCAGAGGGCAGCGTCGCCGTTGCCGCTGGCGGCATCGGTGGAAAGCACGACGCCGGCACCGGTCACCTCCTTGTTCATGATGCTCGCTCCGCGGAACTTACTGCCATCGGAGAATTCCACGGTTCCCTGCAGTTCCTGCGAGAACGACGTCGCGGCTACCGTGGTCAGCCAGGGTGCTCCGTGGTTGACGGTGCTGGGCGTCGGGCCGGAGTTGCCGGCGGACGTGGCCACATAGATGCCGGCCGAAGCGGCGGAAAGGAACGCCAGGGAAACAGGATCCGTGGTGGACGTGGCAGAGCCGGAAATGGAGTAGTTCAGTACGTCCACGCCGTCCAGGATTGCCTGCTCGATCGCGTCAACGGAAGCCGATCCGTAGCAGCCGCCCGTGGAGGGGTCGGTGTCTTCCCAGCAAACCTTGTAGATGGAGAGTTTCGCGGCCGGTGCTATGCCGCTGGTGACCCCGAAGCTGCGCCCGTCAACCGTTGCCTCCACGTTGGCGTTGCCGGCTGCCGTGCTTGCGGTGTGGGTGCCGTGGCTGTCCACGTCCACGGGGGAAATAAGTTCCTCGGGGGCGCGGTTCTCCGGAGGAACGGTGTCCAGGAAAGCGTCCGCGAAGTAGTGGGTGCTGAGGACCTTGGAATTGCAGGCGCTGCCGTCGTAGTCGGCGCCTGTGCCGGTACCGGGCTGGCACTCACCTACAAAGGTGTCTCCGTCGGCCTTGAGCATCGCAATCTTGCCGTCGTCGGTGCGGTAGGGAACGCCCACTTGGGGGTTGCCAACGAGGGGTCCTACGGGTTCGCCGGCGAAGAACGGGTTGGAGGGGGTGTAGCCGGTGTCGATGACGCCAACCACGGTGCCCTTTCCTGCGTTGTCCACCCCGCCATATTGGGTTGCCCAAGTGCCATTGGGCCCGCTGAGCTTCAGGAAATCGGTGGTGGAGTAGTCAGGGGCCTGTTGCGTGTCCGGCGCCACCAGCAGGACGTCGGGGTCCTTGGCCAGGTTGATGGCCTGGTCTGCCGTGAGGTTGGCGCTGAAGCCATTGACAGCGGTGGTGAAGTCGCGCTGGATCTTGATGTTTTCCTGCTTCGCGATTTCCTGTTGCTTGCGCTGCAGGTGCGACTGGTACTGCTTGACTTCGGCGCTATCGGTCTTTAACTTCTTGCCCTCTTCCGGTTTGGTAGGCGCCAAGCCGGGCGTGCCGCCGTCGTAGGTCGCAGCAGGCTTCTCCGCGAGGACCACCATGTAACGGCCGTCCTTATAGGCAGCAGGGTCAAGGTTCTTCTTGGCCACAGCCGGAACGTTTTCCGCCGATGGAGCCGCCTGGGCCGGCAACGCCATGGAAGAGAGCAGCAACGGCAGACCGACAGCCAAGGCCGCCGCCCTCCGAAGGCCCTCGCTTCTGACGAAGCTCTTTCCTTGGGATTTCACGAGTGAGTGCACCTTTCACTGGGGAGGACCGGGCGCCATCGCCTGGACCTTTCAAACGGGGGCCGGTTGCGGCATTGACAGTTCCTGTCAAAAGCGCACTACCAACCGAGTCACAGAGTACAGAGTGAGAGCGACATATGACATAAGGCACATTTTTGTGTTTTTGTCTTGTCACAATCGGGCCCATCCTCCCCAGCATCAGGACGCTAGATCTTCTCCCCCTTCGGCGTTACTTGGAGCCGGTCGAAGGAAACCTGGCGGCCGTCCTTGTCCAGCACCACCACGTCATCCCGGCCGTTCTTGACGTCGGGAGGCAGGATGAATTCCACGGTGTCCCCGGTAGTGGGGAAGATCCAGCCAAGGCGGTAGCCGGTCTTGTTGAGGTACACGTAGTACCACTGACCGTACTCAAGCCCGGCGAGGGTCACTTTCTGTCCGGTCCGGTATTTGAAGGCCGTGCCGAGATCGAACGGCGGCGTCTGGTCCTCAAGGTCCTGAACGGTCAGTTCGGGTTCGTTGCTTGGCTGCACCGGCTGCAGCTTCAGCTCCAGGGGCTGACCTTCTGCAGCTGCGGTCACTTCCTTGGATCCGTTGCGGGCCGTGGCTTCAAAAGCCGAGGCAGCCAGCGATCCGGCAGCAACATCAGCAGCGGTCAGAACGTGCTCGCGTGTTGCCGTGGCGGTGTCTCCGGCGGCAAGGAAGGGAAGCGAGATCCCGGCGTCGGGCGCTTCAAGGCCCGTCAACGCTACATTGCCAGCGTTGCCCACGGTGTAGGTGAACGTTACAGGGTCTCCGGCACTGGCGAACCGGTCTCCGTCTGCGTCCTTCCATTCCGCCACCACAGTGGCGGACATAGAGGCATCGCGGACCAGCAGGTCCACTTCTCCCCCATTGATCCGATACGCCTTGGTGCTCTGGCCCGCTGCGCTGACCTCCCAAGTGGTGTCGGGAACAAAGAAGCCCTGTTCCACTTCTTCAGCCGTCACCGTGTGACGGGGCGTTGCGCACTCATAGCTCTGGCCCGCCGGGAGCGACAGGTAGCGGCAGTTTCCGGCTCCGGCAGGAAGGAACGGACTGAAGTTGCCGGCCGTTGGAACCACCTGTTCCACGAACGGGCTGGTGTTCTTGACCGTGAAGGCGTACGGAACCAGCTCGCCTGCCGCGTACGGCCGGGTTGCGAGGTCGCGTCCGACGTCGGTGCGCGCACCGCTGATGTCTGCCGAAAGCAGACCATCCCGCAGGGCGACCGCAGCGCCGGTGAACTGCACCGTCTTGGTGATTGACGGCGTCGTGGTTGAAGTGATGCTGAAGGTGGCCTCCGGAACAAAGTAGCCCCGCTCAATATCGGCGGCCGTGATGGTGTGCTTGGCCGTGGTGCAGTTGTAGCTGGCTCCGGCCGCAAGGTTGTTATAGCGGCAGTTGGGGGCCGCGGGAGGCAGGAAACCGGAGTCGAACGTTCCGGTCAACGGCACGGAGTTGGCCGCCACATTCGCGGTGCTCTTGACGTTGAGCGTGTACCCCAGCACGTCACCGGCCTGGTACGGGTTGGCCGCTACGTCACGTGCAGGTGCCGAGCCCGTGATGATGAGGCCCACTTGCGGAGCCACGGGAGTGGTGGCGGTGAAAGTGGACTGCGAGACCCTGCCATCCGCCGTCGTGAATGCCGCGTTGAGGCTCCGCGGGCCGCTGGCGTCCGCCGGCGCGGTCAGCGCAACGGTCACGGTGACGGACGCGCCGGGGGCGACGTCGGGCACGGGCACCGTGGTGGCAGACCACCCCGACGGCGTGTAAACAGTTGCGGTCGCACCGGAAAGCGTGGTTGCTTCCTGGTTGGTGACGGTCACCGGAACCTGCTGCGTTGCACTCGGGGCGATGTTGACTGCCGGCACTGACAAGGGAGCGCAGACGTAGTTCAACCAAGCATCGTCGAAGGTGGCGAAGGGCATGTTGTCCGTGTAGTTGCCCTCGTAGAGGACACCGAATTTTCCGTCCGCCAGCCGGGTCACTGTTGAGTAGGCCGAGAAGCCGGAACGGATGGTGCGGACGCCCGGCCAGGTTGCGCCGTCGTCGCAGGAGACGCGTGCTGAGACGTTTTCGCGGCCGGTCTTGGAGTTTGCGTTGGTGAAGATCAGTTTCTTCGCGTCTGCGGAGCCCTGTGCCGCGTTGGGGAACATGCGGGCGATTGCACCGTTGTTGGCAGGGTCCGGCAATTCCGTGTCCTGGCTAACAGGGCCGTACGTGGCTCCGCCGTCCGTGGAGACGGCCACCTTTCGGTAGCCCTGGTTGGCGTTGTCCCGGGAGTTGAGCAGGACCCGACCGTCGGAGAGTTCCACAGTCTTGTTTTCGTCCATCCGGTCCCCTACGTTGGCACCCTTGTGCCACGTGGCGCCGTGATCGTCTGAATAGACGCTGTAGGCCTGGATCTTGTTGCTTCCGTCGGCTTGCCGGACATCACCGGCGTACTGCTGGATGAGGCGGCCCTTGTGCGGGCCGTATTTGAGCTGAATGCCTTCACCGGAGGAGGCAAAGTTGGAGCGGACGTCGCCGGCCACCGGGTTGGTCTTGCTGGTCCCCGGCTTGGTGACGTTGGTAATGAGGCGGGGCTGGCTCCACGTCACGCCGGCATCGGAGGACTCGATGACGGCGGAGGAAATGACGTTCCGGTCCGCGTCGTCGTTGCCGAACTGGCTGCCACCGAAGCCCTGATCCTTCGAGTACACAAAGAAGGCGAAGACCTTGTTGGCTTCGGCGTCGTAAATGTACGAGGGATCGCTGTAGCCGTATCTCGGGCCGCTGGCATCGGCGACGTGGCCTGCGGCGATCACTTGGACCGGCCCCCAGGTCTTCCCTCCGTCAGTGCTTCGACGCTGGACGATCGAGTTCGGATTCGGGGCGTCTGCCGCCGAACCCGGACGGCCATCCCACGCTGCAAGGACCACATTGTTGCCCAGGTAGGTAAGGGCCGGAATCCGGTAGAAGAAATTCGCCGCCGTGCGGTCGGCCGCGAGATTCACTTCAGAGAAGCTGCCCGGTGGGAGCGTTGGCGAACTGGGCGGGACGGGGGCCGCCTGGGCGGGCAGGCCTAAACCGGCCAGCAAGCCGATGCTGACCGCGCAGGTCAATGCGCCGGTTGCGGCTCTTCGGACTAGCGATGGTGCGGCGGTGCTGTTGGATCTCAAATCCTTGTTCCTTCCTCTTTCCGCTCAGTGCGGAGGTGCTGGTGGATCATTCGCGCAGACTAGATACCTCGTATTACGTGCCACGTCGAACGTCCTACCACCATAAAGTGCTGGTCGTCACATTGCTAGCGATGACAATGAATCGGGTTTTTTGTCCGCCAAGCAGCTAACGTCGAGCACAAGCCCTCCACCAGAGCAAAGACCATCACCCACGAGCAGTAACGGAGTTCCGCCTTGAAGATCCTCGTCCCAAATACCATCGAGCTGGACCTCGGAACGTCCGGCGAAGAAGTCGCCTCCTACCAGGTGGATCAACCCATCCCGGACGAACACGTTGACGCCGAGGTCCTGGTGACGTGGCAAAACACCAGCGGCAACCTTGAGGATGCTGCCCGGCGGCTCACCAACCTGCGGCTCGTCCAGACTTTGGCAGCCGGCCCCGATTCGGTGCTCGCGGCCGGGTTCCCGGACAACGTGAAGGTCACCTCCGGCCGCTCGCTCCACGACGGTCCGGTGGCGGAACACGCGCTGGCTTTGGTGCTGGCAGCGGTACGCCGACTGGACGTGCTGTTCGAAGGGCAGAAGTCGGCACACTGGGACCGTGAGTACAACGCGGCCCAGTCCGCCCCGACCACAGAACAGCTCTACACGCTCGACGGCGCCAAGGTCACCATCTGGGGGTTCGGCTCGATCGCAGGACGCCTCGCTCCCCTGCTGGCCGCGCTGGGCGCGGAGGTCACCGGCGTCGCAAACTCTGCGGGCGAGCGCTACGGCTTTCCCGTGGTCGCCACCGGGGATCTCCCCAGGGTCCTGGCCACAACGGACGTGCTGATTTCCATCCTCCCGGCCACCCCCGAGACGGAAAATTCGCTGAACGAAGAGATTCTGAATGCCCTGCCGGATACGGCTGTGTTCGTGAATGTAGGGCGCGGCGCCACCGTGGACGAAGACGCCCTGCTCACCGCCCTTCGTGATGGCCGCCTCCGCGCAGCGGCAGTGGACGTCACCAAGACAGAGCCGCTGCCGGCGGGCTCGAAACTATGGTCCGCACCCAACTTGATCATCACTCCGCATGTCGCCGGGAACCGGCCCAAGGGCGGGTCAGCCCTTGTATTGTCGAACATCGCAGCGCTCCGCGAGGGCCGTGAGCTGAAGAACCTGGTTCGCTGATTCAAACCTGCGTTGACGCAAAAAAGAGCGGGCGCGTCCGGCAAGGGCGCACCCGCTCTTTTGTCGAAGGATCACGTGTGCTCGTACGTCAGGCAGTCCGCGGAATCTGCGCCGGGTCCCACCTTCACGTCGTGTGCTTCGCACATGAGGTTGTTGTTATGCACGCATTCGGAACGTTGGCAGGCCCCGACGTGGGCTAGGACCTTCGGAAGTCCGCCCATGGCGTTCGTGTCAATGAACGTGGCGCAGGAAGCGTGGTCTTGAGTGCCACCGATGGTGATGCCGAATGCCGTGCATCCGTCATGATTGAATCCGCAACTGCCAACGCTACAGGCGGATACTTCTGCAATGTGGTCCGTCATTGTTCCTCCTGGTCGGGTCTTGGTGGCCCCGGCAAGGGACCGGCGTGTAGGACCTAAACTACTCCGGAATTCAGGGGTTTAACCCGTTGCATTAGCGCATTTGTACGTTCGCTATTACCGCGCTGCGCCACCCGTAAGCCGTCGGTGCTGCGGACGGACATTATTTGCCTGGCGTCCTGATCGCCCGGCTGATCCGTTCCCGCGTCTCCTTGTCCAGGGCAGTGGTGACCCGCTGGCTTCGTGCAGCTTTGCCCGCCTTGATTTTTTGGAGGACCATGCGCCCCAGCCCGGCAAAGACCGCGGCACCCACAATGCCCAACACCATCGACTTCGGTTTCTCAGCCATGCCGCCATCTTAGTGACGCCCGGCACCTGCTGCCATACCGCCGTCGGGCCCTCCAACGCAGGGAATTTCCACCGAAACGGCCCGGGCTCCTCGCGCAATTGCGCTGAATAGGGTATGCGCGCGACTCCCGGTAGGATAGACGTGCAAGCTCGCGGAGCGCCCCCACACCGTTTCAGGACACCGTTTTCAGGACACAGTTCGAACGCGGCTGACCGGCGTGAGACGGCACCCTCCGCGGCAGCCTTATTTAAAGGTTCACCCAACTCACGCACAGGAGTTACCGGATGCCCCGGATCGTCGTTGACGTCATGCCCAAGCCCGAGATTCTGGACCCCCAGGGGAAAGCCATTGTGGGTGCACTGCCCCGCCTTGGCTTCAACAGCTTCAGCGCAGTCCGCCAGGGCAAGCGCTTCGAACTGACGGTTGACGGCGAGGTGACCGACGCTATCCTGGCCCAGGCCCGTGAAGCTGCCGAGACTCTGCTCTCCAACCCTGTCATCGAAGACGTAGTCAACGTAGAGGTCGTAGAGGCCTGACATGACTTCAATCCCCCTGATCGGCGAGGCCGTGGCTGTCGCCGCGGAACCCCGCTTGGCAGGCGCCAAGATCGGCGTCGTCACCTTCCCCGGTACCTTGGACGACCGCGACGCCGCCCGTGCAGTCCGGCTTGCAGGCGGCACGGCGGTGTCGCTTTGGCACGCAGACGAAAGCCTCGGTGACGTTGACGCCGTCATCATTCCCGGCGGTTTCTCCTACGGCGACTACCTGCGCGCCGGCGCCATTTCGCGTTTCGCGCCGCTGATGTCCAAGATCATCGATGCAGCAAACTCCGACGCAAAGCTGCCGGTCCTCGGTATTTGCAATGGTTTCCAGATCCTGACCGAATCGCACCTGCTGCCCGGCTCCATGATCAAGAACGACCACCTGAAGTTCATCTGCCGCGACCAGGTGCTGCGCGTCGAAAACGCCAACACCGCCTGGACCCTGGACTACCGGCAGGGCCAGGAAATCACTGTGCCGCTGAAGAACCAGGACGGCCAGTACATCGCCGACGAGAAGACCCTCGACGCCCTTGAAGCCGAGGGCCGCGTCGTGTTCCGCTACGTGGGCTTCAACCCGAACGGCTCCCGCCGTGACATCGCCGGGATCTCCAACGCCGCCGGCAACGTGGTGGGCCTCATGCCGCACCCCGAGCACGCCGTTGAGGCCGGCTTTGGTCCGGAAGCACTCGATGGAGCAGCGTCCGACACCGACGGACTCGGTTTCTTCACCTCCGTACTGACCAAGATTGTGGGAGGCGACAAGTGACCACGGAAACCACCAAGAAGTTCAACATCGATACCGTTGAGAACGCCGCCAAGACCCCGGACACGGAACTCCCGTGGGCCGAACTGGGCCTGAAGCAGAACGAATTCGACGAGATCGTCAAGGTCCTTGGCCGCCGTCCCACCGGTGCCGAACTGGCCATGTACTCGGTCATGTGGAGCGAGCACTGCTCCTACAAGTCTTCCAAGAACCACCTCCGCCAGTTCGGCGAGAAGGTCACGGAAGAAATGAAGAAGGACATGCTGGTGGGCATCGGCGAGAACGCCGGTGTGACCAACCTCGGCGACGGCTGGGCCGTGACGTTCAAGATCGAGTCCCACAACTCGCCGTCGTTCGTTGAGCCCTACCAGGGCGCTGCTACCGGCATCGGCGGCATTGTCCGCGACATCATCTCCATGGGTGCCCGCCCCGTTGCCGTCATGGATCCGCTCCGCTTCGGCGCAATCGACCACCCGGACACCGCGCGCGTCATGCACGGCGCCGTTGCCGGTATCGGTGGCTACGGCAACTGCCTCGGCCTGCCGAACATCGGCGGCGAAATGGTCTTCGACTCCGTCTACCAGGGCAACCCGTTGGTGAACGCGCTGGCTGTGGGCGTCATGCGCCACGAGGACATCCGCCTGGCCAACGCCTCCGGCAAGGGCAACAAGGTTGTCCTCTTCGGCGCCCGCACCGGTGGCGACGGAATCGGTGGTGCCTCGGTGCTTGCCTCCGAGTCCTTCGACGACTCCAAGCCGTCCAAGCGCCCCGCAGTCCAGGTTGGCGACCCCTTCGCGGAGAAGGTGCTCATCGAGTGCTGCCTCGAACTCTTCAAGGGTTCCCTGGTGGAGGGCATCCAGGACCTCGGCGCCGCGGGCATCTCCTGTGCGACGTCCGAGCTCGCTTCCAACGGCGACGGCGGCATGCAGGTTGAGCTGACGTCCGTCCTGCTGCGCGACCCCACGCTGACCCCGGGCGAAATCCTCATGTCCGAGTCCCAGGAACGCATGATGGCGATCGTCACGCCGGAGAACGTGGAAGCGTTCGAGGCCGTGATGGACAAGTGGGCCGTGGAGTACTCCTGGTTGGGTGAAGTGACCGATACAGGCCGCCTCATCATCACCTGGGAAGGCGAAGTAATCGTCGACGTCGATCCCCGTACCGTTGCGCACGACGGCCCGGTCTACGACCGTCCGTTCGCCCGCCCGGAGTGGCAGGACTCGGTCCAGGCCAACGCCTTCACGGGTTCCGTTGAAGACGCCAACCGTCCGTCCGCTCCCTCGGAGCTGGCAGCGGCGGTCACCGAGCTGGTTTCCTCCCCGAACATGTGCAGCAAGTCCTGGATCACCAAGCAGTACGACCGCTATGTTGGCGGCAACACTGCCATGGCGTTCCCGGACGACGCCGGCGTGGTCCGCGTTGACGAGGAAACCGGCCTGGGCGTGGCCCTGGCCACCGACGCCAACGGCCGCTACACCTACCTGGACCCCTACAAGGGCGCACAGTTGGCACTGGCCGAGGCCTACCGCAACGTCGCCACTTCCGGTGCCGTTCCGATGGCTGTGAGCGACTGCCTGAACTTCGGCTCCCCGGAGGACCCGGACGTCATGTGGCAGCTCGCCGAAGCCATTCGCGGCCTCTCCGATGCCTGCATGGAGTTGGGCGTCCCGGTGACCGGCGGCAACGTCTCCCTGTACAACCAGACCGGCACAACGCCCATCCACCCCTCCCCCGTGGTGGCAGTCCTGGGCAAGCTCGACGACGTCGCCCGCCGTACGCCGTCGGGCTGGCGTGAGGACGGGCAGGCCATCTACCTGCTGGGCACCACCGCGGCCGAGCTGGATGGTTCGGAATGGTCCAACCTGCGCGGACACCTCGGTGGCCAGCCTCCGAAGGTTGATCTTGCAGCTGAGCGCCAGCTTGGTGAGATCCTCATCAACGCGTCCCGCGACGGCATGGTTGATGCCGCACACGACCTCTCCGAAGGTGGCCTCGCAGCCGCACTCGTGGAGTCCTCGCTGCGTTACGGCGTCGGTGCCCGCATCGCGCTGGAAGAACTCATGGAACGCGACGGTGTGGACCTCTTCACCGCGCTGTTCTCCGAGTCCCAGGCACGTGCGATCGTATCCGTTCCGCGCTCCGAGGAAGTCCGTTTCAAGGACATGTGCACGGCCCGCGGTTTCGCGCACCTCCGGATCGGCGTCGTGGACGCAGCCGGCGGAAAGCTGGAGATCAACGGCGTGGACGAGCTCTCCTTGGAGGCACTCCGCGAAGCCCACGAAGGCACTCTGCCGAAGTACTTCGGCTAGCACCCTAAAAACGCGGGACCACTCATGTGGTCCCGCGTTTTGTGTTTAAGCGGGCCAGGTTTCCTGCCGCTTCAGCTGTGCCGTGAACTCGGTCCCGGAAACCGGGCGGCCAAAGTAATAGCCCTGCCCGCTGGTGCAACCGATACTCCGCAGCGCTTCGGCCTGTTCGGCGGTCTCTATTCCCTCCCAGATGCCGTCCAGTCCGCAGGAGCGGATCACGTTCTGGATGGCGGCGAGAAACTGCAACTGGGTGTCGTCCTTGCCCAGGTCGCGGACAAACTCCCGGTCCACTTTGACGTGGTCCACCGGGAGCTTGCGGAGGTAGCCGATGGATGAGTATCCGGTGCCGAAGTCATCTATTTCAAGGCCGACACCCAGCCTATGGAGGCTCATCAGCGTGTAGCGGTCCAGTTCGTTGTTCTGGATGATGGCGCTTTCTGTCAGCTCCAGCACCAGCGACTCCGGCGGAAGGCCTGCCGTGGACAGGGCTTCCCGAACATCATCGACGAACTCCAGGCTCTGCAGGTCCGGTGCCGAAACGTTGATCCGCATGGAGAAATCGTGATGTGCGGTGGCCGGGTCGCGCCGCCACGCGGCAAGCTGGGCCACGGAATTGCGCAGCACCCAACGGCCCAGTTCCGCAATCAAACCCGTGGCCTCGGCAACGGGAATGAATTTGTCCGGCATGATGAGTCCACGTTCGGGGTGGTTCCACCGCACCAAGGCCTCGCTGCCTTGGAGCCGGCCGGTAGCCAGCTCCACAATCGGCTGGTAGAAGAGCACAAGCTGGTCCGACTCGATGGCATGACCCAGTTCGCTGACGATCTGGCGTTCAAGTTGGCGGGCCAGGAGGGTGGCAGGATCGAATGTCCTGACCTTGTTCCGGCCCTCGGCTTTGGACTCCCCCAGGGCAAGGTCTGCTTCCATCAGCAACTCGGCAGGGGTGCGGCTGGGATCGGCAGTCCTCAACCCCATGCTCGCTGTGCAGCGCACGTTCGCACTGCCGAGATCGATCTCGGGTTCGACCGCAGCCAGGATGCGGTTCCCCGCGGCCACGGCCCGGGCCAGCGGTGTTGCCGGCAGAAGAATCCCGAACTCGTCGCCGCCCAGGCGCGTGACGACGTCGTTCTCCTGCACTGCCGCCCTGATACGCGAGGCGACGGTCTGCAGGATAAGGTCCGCGGCGGCATGGCCAACCGAGCTTTTGACGGCTTTGAACCCGTCCAGGTTCAGCAGCAGCAGGGCAGCCGGCGATGTTCCGTTTGACGCGGCCGCCTGGGCATCCCGCAAGGCGTCCTCGAGCACCAGCCGATTGCCGAGGCCCGTTAAAGGGTCGGTTTCCGGGTGGTCGCTCGCGGCCGTGCGGGGTTGTTTCAAGAGAGGTCCAGGTACCGCAAAGTGTCGTCAACCACGGACTTCGGCTTGGCGACCGGGTTGTTCCGTTCGTCAAGGAACAAACGGTAGGAAGCGATATCCAGCTTCCCGTCAGGCTGCGCGGGTGTCCCGGCGCGGTAGACCTGGTGCAGCCAGGAGCGTCCGAGGATGGCTTCGACCCATGCATCGCATTCCCCCAGGGGCAGCGGGACCCGGGTTCCCGTGGTGCGCCGGTGGCCTGCGATCGAGAGAGTGATGCAGCTTCCTTGCAGCCCCTTGTCCGCCGTGAGCCAGGCGAGTCCCTGAACATCTGCGACGATGGTCAGGTTGGCGCTGGCATCCTCTACGGAGTGGACGGGATTCATCCGCACCGAGCGCCTGGCCGTGTTGAGGGTGGTGGACGTGCCGGCCTGATAGGGCGGGCTGGTGATGTCCTGCCGGAATGCGGCCAGTTCCTGGTTGTGCTGGATCTGGATCTTGGTGGTCAGCTGGTTGATGGTCATGATCGTGCCTCATCCGCGATAGTTGCCGCCTCAAGGCGGTTAGCTCCGACAATCCGGTTCCTGCCCTGCGCTTTGGCGCTGTAAAGGGCTGCGTCCGCAACTTCGATCATGAAGGTGAGGTCTGCGGTAGCTGGAGTGCTGGATGTGACTCCGTAGCTGACCGTGGGGAAAGCGCCGCCTCCGGGCACTTCCATGGTGGCCATCCGTTTGCTTATTTCAAGGGCAATGTCTTCTGCCCTTTTCTGCGTGGCACCGGGGAGGAAGAGAACAAACTCTTCCCCGCCGTAGCGCCCCACCAGGTCCGTCGACCTGACACTTTCCCGGCAGGCCTCCGCGAAGGCCTTGAGTGCTGCATCCCCCGCGCGGTGGCCGTGTTCGTCATTGACGGCTTTGAAGTGGTCCAGGTCGGCAAGGACGACGGCGACACTCGAACCATCGCCGCGCAGGCGCTTGAGCTCCGCCGCGGCCAGGTCCATGAACGTTCCGCGGTTGAGGAGCCCGGTGAGGTGGTCCCGGCTCGCACGTTCGCGGAGCCCCCTGATCAGTTGATCGTTGCTGAGCGTCGTCATGGTGAACGAGGCGGCGACCAGCAGGACAGTGGTCACCAGGCCAAGGGGGCCTGCACCGAAATAGCCTTGGAACGAGGAACTGTCTGGACCAAATGTCACAAAGACGATGAAGCGTGCGAAGAAGTACAACGTGGCGAACCAGGCGACCATTGACATCGCCTTGGAGATTTCCGAATGGGTGGGCTTGAAGTGCCAGAGATCCCTGGCTGCCAAACCAACACCAACCGTGATCATGGCCAGATACACTGCACCACCCGACCAGATGTTGTTTGCCGGGTCCTCCAGGGCGGAAGCGACCCCCGTAACCAGGGGCCCCAAAGCGAGCAGCCAAGGGGCTGCCCTGAGGTCACGCAAGGTCCTGGCGCCTGCCCAGATGCTGAACGCACCGGCTACCACCAGCACGTTGCCGAGGGGGTTGGCCCACACCTGGTGCGGAGTTCCGTTCAGCAGGAAGCCGGCATTGCCGAGCATGAATTCGAAGAGGGCCAGTGCCCACCACCCCGTGTAAGGGGATCTGGTCTTGCCGTAGGAGGCCGAGAACAGCAGGAAAAGCGTGAGGGTAACGACTCCGAGGGACATCCTGGCGGAAAACGCATCGAGTATCACGGTTCGCTCCTGCCATTGGGTCCCCCGCAAATCTCCACCATGGCTGGATGCTTGTCAAAGCAGGTTTCTTCCGTGCTGCCGCGCAGTGTGCCCATGCTGCTCGTCTCCCCCCGTGGATGATCGTGCTTCCAGTGTGATCCGGCTCGCTCAACCTCCTCGCGGCATTCCCTCAAGATTCGATCAAGATCGCCGCCTGCGCCTGTTTAATGGGCGTATGTGGATTGGGTGGGTCGAATTCGACGTGCTGCTGGGCGATGTTCACAGCCTCAAGGAGAAGCGCTCGCTTGTGCGCCCGGTGGTGGCGGAGCTGAAGCGGCGCTTTGACGTATCGGCCTCGGAGACCGGGCTTCAGGACCAGCACCGCCGGGCATTGATTGGCGCGGCGCTAGTGGCGCCGGACCACGGGCACCTCAGGGAAGTACTCGACGCCGTGGAACGGTTCGTCGCTGCCCGGCCCGAGCTTGAGCTGCTCAGCGCCAGGCAGCGGGAAATCCACAGCGAGGACTAGTACCCGATCACAGCCTGCCGGGTGGAGTCGAGGTGGGCATCGATGGCCGCGTGGGCAGCCTCGATGCTTCTGCTTCGGAGAGCGTCCACGATCAATTGGTGTTCGCGGAGGACGTCCCCCGCACGGTCGGTCCCCTGCGTCACTGCGCGAACACCAATCCTGAGCTGCCGCTGCCGGAGGGAAGCGTAGAAGTCTGCCAGGATCGGGTTAGCTCCGGCACGGACCATGAGGGTGTGGAACTCGGTGTCGAGTTCAATAAAGCGGGCGGGGTCATCCCGAGCCTCCCTCTGTTGGTCAATGATCCGTTGAAAAGCTTCGATCTGATGGTCCTGCATGGAATCGAGCATCAGGACTGCCCATTTCTCCACCACTGACCGTGCCTGCAGGATGGCCCGCACGTCGGGGTCGGAAATAGGAGGCACGTAGGCGCCCTTATGGGGGATGCGCTTAACGAATCCCTCGGCCTCGAGCCGCAAGAGCGCTTCGCGAACAGGAGTTCGAGACGTTCCCGTGGATTTGGCGAGGACCGCCTCGTTGAGGAACGTTTCCTCATCCCGCGGTATCGCCGCGATGTAGCTTTTCATCCACTGGTACGCCACCTCGGGCTGCGAAGGCGCAGTGGGACTTGCTTGGATCATGGAAAGCCTTTCTCGCGAAGCCCAGTATACGAGCTGCAAATAATCAGCTTGCTATAGACAGGCTGTATACAACTAGTCTACAGTCAATCCGTAGTGATCCCAATCACTGATATGGAACCCCCATCTCCGTGGAGACGAGCCATCCCCCTTCCCGGAAGGCCTGCGTCCCCACCCGCAAAAGGATCCCATCATGACCGATTTGAAAAAGGCAGAGCTTAGGCAGCAGAAGCACTCAAGCCTGCCCGTAGTGGCTGCTTCGAGCTTGGCCGGAACGGCCGTCGAATGGTACGACTTCTTCCTCTATGGCACCGCAGCCGCCCTGGTTTTCAACAAGCTCTACTTCCCAACGGACGATCCGCTGGTGGGCACTATGCTCGCTCTGGGTACGTTCGCTGCAGGCTTTCTGGCTCGTCCGCTCGGTGCGATCGTACTGGGCCATCTGGGCGACAAACATGGCCGCCGCGCAACACTCGTGGCAAGCCTCATGCTCATGGGAATCGCTACCGCCCTCATTGCCTTCATCCCTGCCTACGCCGCCATCGGCATCGCGGCACCGTTGCTGCTTCTGCTCTTGCGTCTGATCCAGGGATTCGCCCTCGGGGGCGAATGGGGCGGCGCCGTTCTCCTGGTCTCGGAACACAGCAATGACAGCGCACGCAGAGCCTTCTGGTCCTCCTGGCCAAACATGGGCCCGCCGCTGGGCAACCTTATGGCAGCGGGAGTCCTGGCCGTCCTGGCAGCCACCATGCCTGAAAGCGAATTCCTGGCCTGGGGGTGGCGCATCGCTTTCGGACTGTCCGCGCTACTGGTGATCATCGGACTTGTCCTGCGGCTCTACGTCCAGGAAACCCCGCTGTTCAAGGAAGCACAGCGCAAACGCGAAGCTGAGACAGCTACAGAACGCAAAATGCCCCTTGCCATCCTGTTCCGTCGCAACTGGCGCGAAATCCTCATTGCCACAGGTAGCCGCATGGGCGAGAACGCCGGCTTTTACATCTATTCGCTGTTCATCATCACTTACGTAACCCAGATCATGGGCCAGCCGCGGCAGTCCGGTCTGACCGCCGTCATGATTGGCCAAGCCGTGGCTGTCGTCGCCATTCCTGTTCTGGCTCTGTACGCCGACAAGGTCGGCCGAAAGCCGATCATGATTGGCGCATCGATTGCCACAATCATTTGGGCCTTCGCCTTCTTTGCCCTGCTCAACACCGGCCAGACATGGGGCATCATCGCTGCCGCTGTCGGTGGCCTGTTGATCTTCGCTGCATACAGCTCAGTGATAGGCGCCTTCTTCTCCGAGCTCTTCCCCACGGATGTCCGGTACAGCGGCACCTCTGTTGCCTACAACCTGGCCTCGCTGATTGCCGGCTCGCTCTCCCCGATCATCGCCTTGGCGCTCTACACGGCTTTCGGCACCGGCTACGCGATTGGTATCTATCTTGCGGCAATGGGCGTGATCTCCATGGTCTCCGTGATGTTCGCCAAGGAAACCAAGGATCTCCGGCTGAGCGACCTGGATGAACAGCCCGTCAGCGATCCGCCCAGCAACGCAAAGTAAGGAACGTCGAATGAAAATCGCCCTCGTGCAAGTGGCAAGCCCGGACAACGAGAGCCAGCAGGACCGCATCGACCGAGTGGAAGCCCTGCTGCGGAGCATCGATGGCGCGGACCTGATCGTGCTCCCCGAGCTCTGGAGTGCCGGATATTTCCACTTCGACCAATACCACGAACTCTCCGAAACAGTCGCCGGGCCAACAGCGTCCATGTGTTCCCGGGTAGCCAAAGACCTCGGCGTGTACCTCCACATCGGCAGCATCGTGGAATCCGGTGAGGACGGACGGCTCAGCAATACGTCCATCCTGCTCGGGCCGGACGGCAGCGTGGTCCACACCTACCGCAAGATCCACGTCTTCGGCTACAAATCCAAGGAAGCAGAGCTGCTCACGGCCGGGACATCGCTGCCCGTGGCGGACCTCCCCTTCGGGGCAACCGCCGGAATCACCTGCTACGACCTGCGCTTCCCCGGCTTATGGCTGGAGCTGGGCAAACGCGGCGCCGAAATCATCATTGTTCCGGCCGCGTGGCCAGCCGCCCGCAGGGAACACTGGCGGCTGCTGACCAGCGCCAGGGCGGTTGAGCACCAAATCTTCGTCATCGCCTGCAATGCCGCCGGCATCCAGGACGACGTGGAACTTGGTGGCCACAGCCGGGTAGTAGACCCATCCGGCAACGTCCTCGCTGAGGCTGATGCAGGCGAAACAGTACTCCTGTTGGACATCGACCCCGCCCTCACCAAGCAAGTACGCGAAGAATTCCCCGTCATCGGCGACCGCCTGGCCAACTACCAAAATCTCACTGCCTAGAGGAGCACCATGGAAACACAACGATCCGTCCCACTCGCCTTCAGGGTGGTGGGAACAGACAGGACAATTACGCTCACGGAATTCCACGGCGTGGTTGCCGGGTACACGGGCCGCGATCCGGAGGCCGTGCAGCATCACATTGACGAGCTGGAGGCGATCGGCGTGGCACCCCCACCTGAGGTTCCCATGTTCTACCGCATGAACGCGGACCTGTTCGAGACCTCCGGTGAGCACGAGACCAGCGAGAACCTGACATCCGGCGAGATCGAACCGCTGTACATCCGCCATGAGGGCAAGTTCTACCTCGGCATCGGCTCGGACCACACGGATCGGGACATCGAGGCCAAGGACATCGGCGATTCCAAGCGGGCCTGCCCCAAGCCAGTTGCCGGTGAGGTGATCGCCGTCGGGGATCTCGGAGAACTCGACCTGGACCAGTGCACCGCCCGTTCCTGGGTGGACGGCGAGCTGTACCAGGAAGGTTCGCTGAGCGGCCTACGCAAGCCCGCCGACGTCGTCGAACGCCTCTTGGCCCGCGCTGACATTGGTGACGCTGACTTCATGTGCCTCGGGGGCACCCTCCCGCTCCTCTACGGAAAGTTCATTGATGGAACTTCCTGGAAGTTGGAGCTCTCGTTCCCGAATGGGACCACCATTGAACATAACTACAAAATCAAGAAAGGCTCACTCTGATGAGGACCGGAAA
Source organism: Paenarthrobacter sp. PAE-2 (assembly GCF_026013155.1). NCBI lineage: Bacteria > Bacillati > Actinomycetota > Actinomycetes > Micrococcales > Micrococcaceae > Paenarthrobacter > Paenarthrobacter sp. PAE-2. Next base: position 88,162 of record NZ_JAPDNV010000015.1, read on the forward strand.
AGAGTACCTGAAGTCCCTGAATGACGGCCGCACGGTGATCCTCGACGGCGAGGTTGTCCCGAACGTCCTGGAACACCCCGCCTTCGCGAAGGTGGCCCACACCATGTCTGAGCTGTTCGATATCGCAGCGGATCCCCTCAACGGCATGCAGTTCCACTCAGAGGAGATCGACGGACCGGCCAACCGGACCTTTGCAGCTCCCCGCACGCAGGAGGAACTGGTCCTTCGTCGCCATGCCATCGAAAAGTGGGCCAAGCATACGCACGGCTGGGTGGGCCGCAGCCCCGACCACGTTGGCACTTTCTTCGCAGCATTCGGCTCCCACCCGGAGGTGTTCGCCAATGACCAGCGCGACTTCGCCGGCAACGTGGAGCGGTACTACAAGAAGGTCCTGGCAGAGAACCTGTACCTCTCATACGCAATCATTCCGCCGCAGGTCTCCCGCGCCACCACAGCCTCAGGGTGGGAAGGCGAATACCTGCAGGTCGGCGTCCTGCGCGAAACCGATGAGGGCATCATTGTCCGCGGTTCGCAGATGCTGGCAACCGGTGCTGCAATCGCCGACGAAGTATTTGTCACCTGCATCAAGCCGCTGGGTCCCGATGATGTGGACTTCGCTGTCAGCTTCGCCATCCCGGTGGCCACCGACGGGCTGAAGCTCTACTGCCGCCGGCCGTTCGCGCCCGCCGCCACCAGCGACTTCGACTACCCCCTCACGAGCCACTACGACGAGCCCGACGCCCTTGTGGTGTTCGACGACGTCCTCATCCCTTGGGACCGCGTGTTCATCAACCGGAACATCGAGACGCTCCGCCGGCAGTTCTTCGACACCGGCGCGCACGCCCTGGGTAACTGGCAGGCCCAGATCCGGTTCTCCACCAAGCTGAAGTTCATCGCATCCGTGGCGCGCAAGGTCACCCAAGTAAACGGCACAGACAAGATCCCCGGTGTCCAGGAGAAGCTCGGCGAACTGGCCGCGATTGTGCAGTCGGTTGAGTCGGCCGTCCTCGCCGCCGAATACACCGCCACAACAGACGACGCCGGCATGCGGGTTCCGGGGAAGGCAGCCCTTTACGGGGCCATGGGCCTGCAGTCGGAGACGTACCCGCGCGTGATTTCCATCCTGAGGGACCTCGTTGGTGGCGGAGTACTGCAGTTGCCGTCGAGCATCGCGGACATGACCAGCAGCGTCACGCGGTCGGACATGGAACGCTATGTCCAGTCCCCCGGTGTTGCCAGCGAGGAGCGGGTCAAGCTTTTCAAACTGGCTTGGGACATCATCGGGTCCGAATTCGCGGGCAGGCACCAGCAGTATGAGATGTTCTACGCCGGTGCCCCGTTTGTGGTCCGTGGCGCTTACACGTACCGGAACTACGGCTACGACGCCCTGGTGGCGGAACTGGATGCGTTCCTGGGCTCGTACGGCATCAACTCCGAGTCGGAAGGAATCTAAGCCATGGCCAAGCCCGAATTCGAGTTCACGCCGACTGACTCAGTGGACTTCACACCCTGCAATCCCCACATCGAGGGCCTGTCCGAGGCCATTCTGGCCCGGGATTCCGACAGTGACAGCGTTACCCGCATCCTCAAGTTCGAGCCCGGCACAGACACCTCCCCCAACGGCGTCCTGACTCATGATTTCTGGGAGGAGGTATTCATCTTCGAAGGCTCATTTGTGGACCAGCGCCTCGGCAAAACCTTCAAGGCTGGTGATTGGGCTACCCGACCGCCCGGCATGGAACACGGCCCGTGGGTTTCCGAGAACGGAGCCAAGATGTTCGAAGTCCGCTACTACCAGAACGGGAGAAACTGACATGAGCCTTGCACCGCTCTTCACCAAGCCTGACGCCATGGGCATGCGCCGCGCTATGGGCCGCTTCCTTACCGGCGTCGCCGTAGTGACCACGAAACGTGAGGACGAACTCTTCGGTATGACCATCAGTTCGCTGACCTCTATCAGCCTTGAACCACCCATCCTGATGATTTCTCTGAACTTCGGCACCCGCACAGGCGACGCATTGCTGGACAGCGGCAAGTTCGCGGTTAGCATCCTCGGGGCCAAACAGGAATCGATCGCGCGACGGTTCGCAGTGCGCGGCGGCGACCGGTTCGGCGAGGGGGACTTCGACATTACCGCCAGCGGTTTGCCGGTGATCAAGGGCGCCCTTGCCCAAGCGGACTGCACCGTGGTGCAAACGTACGACGTCGGTGATCACCAAGTCTTCTTCGGACAGGTGACCACGTGTCGGGACAGGGACGGGGAGGTGCTTGCGTTCAAGGCTGGTCGTTTTGGCTCGTTCAACGACTTTGGTCACGCCGAGATTCCTTGGATGTTCTAGGTCTGATTCTGACGCCGTGCCCTCACGACCGACTTTGAATGAAAACGTCCCCCGATCCACCGCAAACATCGGCGTGTCGGGGGCGTTTCGGCCTCAAAGTGGGTCGTGGCGGTACACAGCCGGCCAGCGAGGACTAGCTAGTCGATGGTCAGCTCGCCCATGCGGTCCCAGCCGCTGCCTTCGAGCTGGCGGCTGATGATGTGCGGGGTTTCGGCGAGGGCCTGGGGCATGTCGGCCATCGCTTTCTTGAAGTGCATGCTGTTCACGTGGGCCTCCGCGGCATCGTCCTGGAACGCTTCCACCAGGACGAACTCGTTCGGGTCTTCCACGCTGCGGGACCAGTCGAACCACAGATTGCCCGGTTCTTCGCGCGTGGCCTGGGTAAAGTCGGCCACCAGATCCAGCCAACGCTCCGACCAGTCGGGCTTCACCTTGAATTTGACCACAATGAAAATCATGTAATTCGGCCTTTCGATCAGTTGCCGGGACTGTACTGCCCCGGCGCCGGTTGCCGTTCCATCCTTTCAGAGTTAAAGCTCGACGGCGGCCCGCACCACAAGGCGCGCACCGCCGTCGTACGTCCTGCCTGGCCGGGGCTATTTCATGGTTCCCTGCGAAACCGAACCCTGGAGCTGGCGTTGGAAGATGATGTACACGATCAGCACCGGCACCACGGTGACAGTGACCGCCGCGAACAAGGCGCCGAAGTCCACTGCATACCCCATCTGCCCGGCGAAAGCCGCGAGGCCTTGGGACAGCACGCGCGGCCCGGCCGCATTGATGGAGACCGGGATGAGGAACTGGTTCCACAGGCCAAGGAAGTTGAAGATCGCAACGGAAGCAAGGCCCGGCTTGGCCATGGGAAGCATGACCTGGAAGAACGTCCGCCATTCGCCTGCCCCGTCCAAGGCGGCTGCCTCCGTGATCTCGTGGGGAAGCGACTTGAAGAAGGAAAACAGGAAGAACACCGTGAACGGCAGGGCAAACCCAACGTAGACGAGGATCAGCCCGGGCAGTGTGTTGAGGAGTCCGATGTTCCGCATGACGAAGAACAACGGGACCATGGCCAGGAAGATCGGGAAGGTCAACCCGGCGAGCATCAGGTAGTAGATGGCCCTGCTGCCGAAGAAGACATACCTGGCCAGCACGTAGGCACACATGGCTCCAAGCACCATGACGATCACCAACGCGCCGCCCACCACGATCACCGAGTTCAGGAAGTAGCTTCCAATCCCGGCATCGCTCCAGGCTTTGACGTAGTTGTCGAAACGCCACTCGGACGGCAGGGCGAACGGAGAAGCGAAGATCTCGCTGGATGTCTTGAACGATGACATCACCGTCCACAGGAGCGGCAGGATGACGATGAGCGACCATATGGTCAGGGCGGTGTGGGAAATGGCCCCCACCACTTTGTCGCCGGGAGTAGTTGCGGGTGTCCGCGGCTGGAAGTGCAGGGACTTCCTTTCCGGCATAACTGTCTTGGTGGACATCAGTTGCTCACATCCTTGTCGCCGCCGGTCAGCTTGTTAACAGCGAACACCAGCCCGGAGAAGATCAGGGTGGTGATTGCCAGGACCACGCCCATGGCGCTGGCGAGCCCGAACTGGCCCTTGCTGAACGCCGTGAAGAACAGCTGTTGGGACATGACAAGCGTCGAGTTGTCCGGCCCGCCGCCCGAGTTCAGGGCCGCCATATACACGAAAGCGTCCAGCGCCAGGATGCCCATGTAGATGTAGGCGGTCTGGATGTTGTCGCGGATCAGCGGGATGGTCACGGACACCGCCGTCCGGAACCTCCCGGCGCCGTCGATGCGGGCAGCTTCGAACAGTTCGGCGGGAATGCCCTTGATGCCGGCCACGAACAGCACCATGTAGAACCCCACGAAGCCCCACACGATCACGAACATGGTGGCGATCATGGCTGTGTCCTTGTTCCCCAGCCAGGCGAAGTCCTTGAACTGCTCCATGCCCAGCCCGGTGAGGATCCCGTTCAGCAAGCCGCCGGAAGGATCATAGATCTGTCCCCACATGATGCCGATGGCGATGGCGGGAATCGTGTAAGGGAAGAAAGAAACCACGCGGTAGAAACTGGAGTTCCGCAGGCCCTTGATCTGGCCCTTGCTGCTGCCGCCCACCGTGACCATCGTAGCCAGGACGAGGCTCAGGACAATGGTGATGATGGGCAGGAAGATGACCAGGAGGATGTTGTTCCCCATGGCCTTCATGAAGATATCGTCCGTGAAAATTTTGGCGTAATTGTCCAGCCCGATGAAGTTCTGGTTCGGCGAGAAGCCGGACCAGTCCGTCAGGGAGTAGCCAAAGGCCTGGATGAACGGCCAGATCACGAACAGGATATAGATAGCGAGCGGCAGGCCCAGGAAAACGAGGAAGAAGCTGGCCTTGTCCCACGTCAGGGGCTTGCGCCGCCGCTTGGTGGAAGCCGGCGGCGGAGGAGCCATGGCCGGAACGACGGCGGCCAAACCGTCGCCGTTCCGGCTCTGCTGTGGTTCCACTACGGTCACTTCACTTCAATCTTCTTGACCGAGCTGTCGTTGCGGACCTTGTCCGTGATGCTCTGCAGGGACGACGTCAGCGTGGCAACATCCGACTTGCCGTCGAGGAAGGTGTTCCACACAACCAGCTGGTCCTTGTTGGTGCCGTAGAGGTCGATGAAGTTCCAGGTGTAGATGTTCTCGCCGGCATCGCTCAGGAGTTTGGTTTGGGACACCAGGGCCGTTGAACCAAAGCCGTCCTCGGGGACAGTGTCCTTGACGATCGTGGGGGCGAGCTTGGTCTTTGCGAAGTTGGTGGCGGCTTCCTTGGAGAGCATGACGCGGAGCAGTTCCTTGCCGCCGGCCACGTTCTTGCCCTGCGACGGGACGATGTACGGCTCACCGGCCGCGCTGTGCAAGGACTCGTAGGGCATTTTGGGGCTGGAGCTCACTGCGGGAACGGGCGCACCCGTCATCTTGAAGTCAGCCTTGGTCTGGTCCTTCATCTCGTTCTCAATCCAGGAACCGGACGGGTAGAACACTGCCTCCTGTGCGTTGCTCCACTGCGCCTGCGCTGCCGTGAACTGGGTGCCGGACCCGCCGGGCTTGAAGAAGCCTGCCTTCACGATCTTGTCCATGGCCGTGAAAACGGACTGGACGGCCGGATGGGACCAGCAGTCGGCCTTAAGGTTTTCCAAGGCGAGACGGACCTCGTCGCCGCCTTCCTTGATGGCCGAGGCGATCGCCATCTCCTGGTAGTACGTGGCGGCTTCCTTGCCCCACACAAACAGGTACTTGCCCTTGGCCTTGGCCTGTTCGCCCAAGGCATACATCTCATCCCAGGTCTTGGGCACGGTCCAACCGTTCTCCTTCAGGAGCGAATCGGAGTACCACATGGCGTAGACCGTCAGGACGTAGTTCAGGGCGGCCAGTTTGCCGTCGAAAGTGCCCGGTGCGAGCACACCGGTGTAGAGGGTGTCCTTGATGACCTTGCCCTCCAGGTTCTTGGCCTCCACAACGCTGGTGAGGTCTTCGAGCTGGGCAAGGATGGTACTGAAGCCGATTGCCTTGGCACCGGAGTTGTCGATCAGGTCCGGAGGGTTGCCGCCAACGAAGCGTGGCTGCAGTTCCTGCGCAATATCCGTTGACGGGGCGATCTTCGCCGTGGAACCGGCGTGTGCAGATTCAAACGCCTTACCGGCAAATTCAACGTAGTCGATGCCGTAGCCACCCTTGAAAATGACTGCATCAACGGTGGATTTGTCCGCCATCCCGAACGGGTTGGTGTCCGAGACTGTGCCGGAAGGACCAGCCGTGGTTCCCCCTCCGCCCGCTGCACAGGACGCGATGGTGCCGCCCATCGGGACGAGCACAGCTGCAGCAAGTGCTCCGCGCAGGAATCCGCGGCGGCCAAGGGACTGGTGCTGAATGGTCATTTTCATACCCCTTAAGTGACTCGTATAGGCCGACTCAGGCGTCTGGGGCACCATTGAGCCGACAGTCTGGGTTGACGCCCTACAGCACCAACCTTCGTGTGACATACTTCACTAAGAGTGATTGGAAATCAATATTTCCCGGCAGTTTCGATCAACTTTTGTCAAAGTGTGATCTTTTTAGAGCAGTCCCGCCCATCCAAGTTGCTCCCGTTGCCGCCGGCTCAGGCTCGCCACCACCAGGTCGTAGGAATCCTCCACCATGTCCCGGATCATGTCGTCCGGGAGCCCGCCGTCCAACCGCACGCCGTTCCAGTGCCTCTTGTTCAGATGCCAGGCACCGGTGATTTCAGGATGGGCAGCGCGCAACTGCTCGGCAAGCGCAGGCTCGCACTTGAGGCTGACGGACCAGTTGCCGGGATCCATGGCCGACAGGGCAAACATCTTGGCCTCGTGGCGTGCGCCGCCGGACACCGCAGCCCTCACCTTGAAAACGGACAACTCCGGGCCGAACGGGAAGTCTTCAAAAGCACCCGGAAAGCCGAGGCAGATCTCACGGAGGCGTGGCACGTCCATGATTCGAGGGTACCGCTGCCGGCGTCCCGGACCATCAGCTACGCGACGCCCAGGAAGTCCTCCAGCAACACCACTTCCAACCCCGCCGCGAGCTGGGCAGCACGGAAAGCGGCCAGGTCAGCGGCGAACTCCGCCCGGAAATGCATCAGCACAATATCCCCCGGGCGTAGGGAATTTCCTACCTGGTAGTCCATCTTTCCGGCGTTGGCTTTCGCTTCCCACGTGACGATCGCCTTCATGCCGGCATCCGCCACAGCCTGGCGCATCACGTCTGAATAGGCGCCGCCCGGGGGACGGAAAAGCGTCGGGCGTCGGCCGTACTGCTTCAGCGCGTACTCCTGCATGCCCACCATGTCGGCGAGCTGCTGCTGATAGCCCCACTGCCGGACCATGTTGATGTTGTGCGTGACCGTGTGGTTTTCCACCAGGCTGCCCTGGGCCTTGAAGGCGTCAAAGAAGGCGGGGTTTTCAGCGATGGTGTCCTTGGTAAGGAACAGCGAGGCCGGGTAGTCGTACTCGGCCATGAGCTTCACGGATTCAGGGCTCTTGATGTTGCCGTCGTCAATCGTCAGGAAGACCACGGGATGCTGCGTTGGAATCTTGGTGATCACGGGAGCCAGGCCACCCACCACGGGCGGCAGCTGGTAGTCGGGGATGAAGCTGCGGCGAATGCGCTTGGAGGGCTTCGGCGTCGCGGTTGGAGCGGGGGTGCCCGACGGCGGCACCTCACCGGCCGCCGCCATCGCTCCGTTGCCGGCCGGCCCCGGCGGCGAGGCGGACGCACTACCGGGCGGCAGCTCCGGCGTCGTACTTTCCCCTGCGCTGCACGCCGATAGTCCAGCGACTACCGACGCCCCGAAGGCCCCGAGGACGGCCCTTCTGCCGGGCGAGAAAAATGGCACAGCGGAAGGCTGCTTCGGCACGTTATCCCCCATGGATTAGTGAATGGTCCAGCTGCAGGGTAGCAGCAGAACCGGCGCGCGCCTTACAGGCCGTAATGCCAGCCTTCACGTGCCGGGCAGGAGTTGACCACGACGTCGAGCCCTGCATCCCGGGCGCGCTGGCAGGCTTCGTCGTCAAAGACTCCCAACTGGAGCCAGACCGCCTTGGCGCCCACCGCGATGGCTTCGTCGATGACGGCGCCCACGCGCCCGGAGTTCACGAAACAGTCAACGACATCTATGGGGTGCTTATCGGCGGGAATATCCGCGAGGGATTTATAGCCCTTTTCGCCGTGGACGTCCTCGCCCTTGAGATTGACCGGAATGATTTCCATGCCCATCTTGTCCCGCACGTAAAGGGAGACATCGTAAGCGGAGCGCCATTCGTTGGTACTGAGCCCCACGATCGCCCAAGTGCCTTTTGTTCGCATCAACCGCTCCACCACGGCCGGATCGTTCACATGCATCATTCACCAAGCCTACCCCCCACCTTCAGGAGCACATTCGGCCGAATTTTGTTCATGCGGGGGTTATTTCCTCGAAACGGGAGGTGCTTGCCTCAGGAGCTTTTCTGCCGTGCCCCAGGGGTTGGCAATGTCGATTCCCGGGGTCTTGCCGGGCTTGCCGATAATGCCGGGTGCCGTCCAGCGTGCGTCCCCTGGCTTGCCCTTCGGGCTGGTGCCGGCGCCCTGGTCGGCCTTGCTGTTATGTGCGTCCTTGGCTGCCTGGTTCGCCACAGCAGGAAGGCCCTTTGAACCAGGAGTCGTTCCTTGAGCTTGGTCATCCGGCGCCTGGTCATCCGGCGCCCGGTCGGCCCAAGCCTGTTCCGGCGCGGCCTGTTCCGGCGCGGCCTGTTCCGGCGCGGACTGCGCCGACGCGGTGGATTGCTGGGGTGCTGTTGTTCGGGGGGCTTCGGGCAGGGCGGATGGGCTACTCGTCCCGCCGCTCCCGGCAAGGCTTCCGCCCGGTACGTTTTCTTCTGTGGGTGCAGGCTCCGTGATGACCCTCGGGGCGTCAGGGCGGGGCAATTCCTGAGGTGCTGCGTCCCCCTGCCGGGACGGGTTTCCGAAGAGCCCACTGATAATGGTGGGAGTCTTCGTGAAACCGGAACTGGCTGCAGCCACACCGCTCACGCCCAGTCCCATGGCGGCAACAACCGCAACGCCGGCGAGGGCGGCGCGATGCTTACGCTGCCAGCGTCGCTTGGCAAGCTGGTCATGCGGCCCGGCCAGCATCGCTGCCAGCTCCGGACCCGGGGCGGGAGCGGGAAGGTTCCCGAGCGTCCGCAGGGAAAGAAGTACCGTCCGCATGTCAGCGTCATCGGAGAGATCCGCCTCGAGCAAGAGCTCGTCAACGGCAGCTGTGCTCTCCGATTCCCTGGATGGCCTGTCCCTGTATGTCATGGCGACACATATTCCTTTACTACCGAGTGCTCACGGAGTGTAATCAGCGCCCGCCGCTGCAGTTGTTTGACTGCTCCGGCGGACTTCCCCATGATGTCGGCCACCTGCTCAACCGTCAGTCCAGCCACGATCCGAAGTGCCAGGACCTCCCTTTGATCTCCTCCAAGGTGGTCAAGCAACCGGAGGAGTTCCTGCGGAGCCAACCGGTCCATTGCCTCGGACTCGGCCGAGACTGATTCCCTGGTGTCCCGTTCCGGTTCGAACTCGTGCTGTTCCGGAGTCCGGCTCTGCCTTCGATGCTCGTCAACCATGCGGGCGTGAGCCACCGAGAACACGAAAGTCCGTAGCCCTTCGGCTCCCCCGCTGAGGTCATCAAGCCGGGGCAGCACAGCCAGGAACACGTCCTGGGTGACAGCTTCCGGGTCGGATATACCCTTGGCCGTCAGGTACCCAAGGACCGGGCCGGCATAGGCCTGGTACACGGCGCCGAACAGTGCCGAGCTATTGCCCCTGAGCGCATGGAGCGCGTCATCGGTCAATGCGTCGGTCACGGAAGAGACTTTCGATCGGCGGCAGGTCCTCGGCTGGAAGCCGGATCATCCGCACACTGCTCAGCGAACGATCCTCACCTAGGGTATCTGCTCGTCCGGGTCCCCTGCAGGGCAGGACCGGCATGTCGTCAGGAACCTGCCGACATCCGGATCTGCGTGGTCGGAAGGGCCCTTGGACAAAAGGAAGGACCGGGCTGGAACATGATGGGGGACAAATTCCAGCTCGGCCCTTTCAATGACGTAATCGTCGGGGCGCGCCAAAGGGTTACGCAGGGTTCACATTTTTTTGGAAAAGTTTTTCTGCGCGTTGTTCGCGTGCGCTTCAACCCGCGCCGCACCCGTACCCGCCCGGCGCGCCTGTAGCACCGGGTGCGCTCCGCGCGAACGGTAGCGACGTGAGTGCCCAGGGGGTGCGCCGGGCGCGAAAGGCTGCAGCAAAGGAGTAGCTAGCCCTCCTTTGCTGCCCTCTCCTGAACTGCTTTCTCCCGGTAGGACTCCGTGACGCGCCCGTACACAGGGGTGAGGAAGGCCAGGAGTGAGGCGACAATCATGACGACGCCGGCCACCAGGAAGACCAACGCGATGCCACGTGACGTTCCTTCGCCCAGAAGCGGTGCCAACTGTGCAGAGCCTTCCTGTGAACGGGCGTATGGGATGATCCAGAACTGGGCGATTGGGGCAATGATGAAGGCCGTAATGGGTGCGGCAGCCGACTCGAAGGCCATGGCAAACCCGAACACCCTTCCCTGCCGCGGCAAGGGGACCACTTGCTGGATGACGGTCTGCTCAGCAGCTTCCACAATGGGTACCAAGGCCAGGTACAACCAGATGCCCAGGACGTACAGCCACGGCCACTCGCGAATGGTGAAGAGTGCCCCCAGGAGTCCCATGACGGCAACGGCAATCAGCATGGTCTTGAGCGGGTTGGCGCCAAGGCCGAACTTGCCCACCAACGCACCGCCCACAATGAAGCCGGTAGCACCGACGGCAAAGAAGGTGCCCCAGAGCTCCACCGGGAACATCTCAAGGCCATAAGGATCCATCAGCGCCATGTATACGCCACCAACGAAGTTGTTGAAGGTGGAGAAGATGATCAAGGCGAAGAGACCCGCAATGGCAAGCACGGCGGCATAGGAGCCCCGCAGGTCGAAACTGCCCTTGGCATCGGTCGCGGCCGGTCGCCGTTCTTCCGGCATGCGCAGGGTCAGCAGGTGCACGTAGGCGAGCGCCGTGAACCCCAGGGCCACCACGATCGTCCATCCCATTCCCAGCAGCCCGACTGACAGTCCGGAAAGCACCGAGGTGACGATGAACATCAGCCCCTGCACCATGCCCACCAAACCGTTGGCGTTGGCCCGGCGGTCGGGTTCGATGAGGATGGTGACCGTGGTGGACAGGGCGATGTTGCGCATGTTCTCCACCACCGCGCCGATGAGGATGATCAGCGTGAACGCCCAGAACCAAGGTTGTCCGAGGTCCAGCAACGACGCAGTGGGCACCAAGAGGTACACGACGCCGGAGATGGTGAACATGATCAGCGTAAAGGCGGCGGCGAAACGCATGACGGTCAGCTTGCGGTAGCGGTCTACAAAGGTGCCGAAGCTGATGCTGGAAAGGGCAATGAGCAGCATGTAGGCACCGCCCACTACACCCGTGGCAATGACATTGCGGGTTTCCAGGTAGACCCAGAACGTCAGCGCAAACCACAGGTAGCTTGTGGTGATGTTGGCCGCAGCAGTGTTGACCAGGATTCCCATGAAGGTCCTGGAGCGCTCCGCCGGCGTGCGGAGTGTCAGATCAATGTCTCCGGGCGCTGCTGCCTCGTGGTCGGCGACGTCACCGGCCGGTGTGTGCTCGTGATCCGTCATTCTCTCCCGCCCCGATGCATGCGTGTCCCCTCACTGAAAACGCGCGGTAACACCAGCATCTGCCGGTTCTCAGGGACTGGTCAAGGGGTTTTCCACACTGCGGCCATGGCCTCTCGCTTTATAGAGGCGTAGGCTGGCCCCTCCAGCAAGAGGACCGAAAACAACGAGTTCCAGGAGAGATGATGACCCTTCCTCCACAGCATGAACCCGATCCGTTCCCGCCCGAGCCCGGGCCCACCCAGCCGCCGTCGGAGCCCGGCCCGGGACAGCCGCCGCCGGACCCGACGCAGCCGTTCCCTCCACCCATGCCGGACCCGGGTCCGGAGCCGGGCCCCCTGCCCATTCCGGATCCCGGGCCGGCTGCTCCCCCGCCCCATCCGGATCCCACGTTCGGGGAACCGCCGTTGACCTAGGTGTAATTCCCACGGAGGTTGTGAACGCGGCTGATGGGGGTTTTGCCTCC
>NZ_JAPDNV010000016.1:0-94309 GCF_026013155.1 Paenarthrobacter sp. PAE-2
TCAAGCCCCAGGAATTCGTGGACCTCCAGCACGAGGCCGAAGAGATCGGCTTCCTCGGCGTCATGTCCGGGCCCTTGGTGCGTTCCTCCTACCGCGCCGGGCGCCTCTGGGCCACCGCGATGCGCAAGAAAGGCTGGGCCATCCCCGAAGCCCTGGCCCACATCGAATCCTCCGGCACTACCCGCCAGGAAGCCTCCACCATCCTCGCCGCCCACGGCTAAACCGGCCTGCGGCTAACCAAACACAGCATCCAAAACAGAAGACGAACCAAACCATCGGAGCCTCCGGCGCCTGTAAGAACACTTACCGGTGCCGGAGGTTCCGGTGCTGGTGCATGCATCACGTAGAATTAAGGCACTATGGCGAAATCCCCTGACTCCAGCAACTCGACCCCTTCGGCCGACGCTCCCAAGCGTGGCCTGTTCCAGCGCAAGCCCAAAGAAGCCAAGGCCAAAAAGCCCAGCCAGCTGAAGCAGATCGCCGAAGTCTTCAAGATGACCCGGCGCAATGATCCACAGGTTGTATGGATCATGGTGTTGGCGTTCCTTGCCGTGGTAGCCGTTGCCTTCCTTATCGGCTTCCTTCTGGAAAACTGGGTTACCGGCCTCATTATCGGCATTCCGCTGGGGCTGCTGGCCGCGGTCTTCATCCTTTCCCGTAGGGCTGAGCGCGCAGCTTTCGCCCAGATCGAGAACCAGCCGGGCGCCTCGGGTGCCGCATTGGGTACGCTTCGCCGCGGGTGGATCACGCAGGACCAGCCTGTTGCCGTGAACCCGCGGACCCAGGACGCCGTCTTTATGGCCATCGGACGTCCCGGAGTTGTCCTGGTCAGCGAGGGTCCCAGCCATCGCGTCAAGACCCTGGTGGACGGAGAGCGCAAGCGCCTGACCCGTATTCTCCCCAACGTCAGCATCCACGTGATCGAGTCCGGCCGCGGCGAAGGCCAGGTGCCGCTGAACCAGATTGCCAAGACCATGGGCAAGATGAAGAAGGAACTGACCAAGGTGGAAGTGAACGCCGTGTCCAAGCGGATCAACTCCCTGGGCAACCGCCTTCCGATCCCCAAGGGCATCGATCCCTACAAGGCCCGTCCGGACCGCAAGGCTGCACGCGGCCGCTAAAGATCCGAAACAAAAAAGCCGCCCCGGCTCCGAGTGACACATCACGCGAAGCGCCGGGGCGGCTTTTTGTTGGGCAGGGTTTGGCTACATCCGGATCAGGATGGTATTCATGGCTTTGTCATGGAGACCTCGCTGGTCCGGATCGAAGACCACCGCGGGAATAACCAGGCACAACAGCACGGTGCGGACCAGTGCGGCCAAAGGGCCGGCCGGTTTCCCACCGAGGCGTACAACATGGATTCCGGCCACCCTGTGGCCAATGCTGTATCCGAGCGTGCCGATGAGGAGTATCTGCTCTGCCGCGAAAACGGCCAAGGTGGCCCATTGGTTGCCACCGAACGCGAAGTTACTGATGACCAACGCTATGGTCCAGTCGATCACGATGCCCAGGATGCGCCGTCCGGCCCGGGCGATGGAGCCTGGCCCGGATTCAGGAAGTCCCAATCGTTCACCGGGATATTTGGAGATGCCGGATGTGTCCGGTCCACTGAGCCAGGAGCCTATGTCTTTGCGATCAACCACCCCATAAGCTTAACTGTTCGAACGTCGCAGGGGTGCCGGCCGGCATCTGCACGGAGCTGTGGAATCCGTTGGCCGTGTTTAGCCAGCGGACCTGGTGGACCTGACACCCGCAAGCCGACTACCGTTTACACAACAGATGATTCTGTAACCTCCCGGAAACAATACTGACATTCCCGGGAAATCCCGTCTCCCTAAGGTGATAGGAGTTGCCAGCCACCGAGGCAAGGGGAGTTTCTGCGTCTCCAGATCCCCGGCCCGTGCTGCACCACGCGGCCTTCCCGGCCTGTTACTTGATATGCATAAGGAGCATAGATGTTCAAGACTGCGGACGAAGTCCTCAAGTTCATCAAAGAAGAAGACGTCAAGTTCGTCGATATCCGCTTCACCGACCTCCCCGGTGTCCAGCAGCACTTCAACGTGCCGGCCAAGAGCGTCGACCTCGACTTCTTCGTGAACGGTCAGCTCTTCGACGGTTCCTCCATCCGCGGCTTCCAGGGCATCGCCGAATCCGACATGCAGCTCATCCCGGACGTGACCTCGGCCTTCGTTGACACGTTCCGGATCGAGAAGACCCTGGCTTTGAACTTCTCCATCGTCAACCCCCGTACGGGTGACCCCTACCACCGCGACCCCCGCGGCGTGGCGGAGAAGGCTGAGGCCTACCTGGCTTCCACCGGCATCGCCGACACCGCGTTCTTCGCACCCGAGGCTGAGTTCTTCGTTTTCGACAACATCCAGTACGAATCCTCACCGCAGGGCAGCTTCTACAAGATCGACTCCGAAGAAGCACACTGGAACACCGGCCGCAAGGAAGAGGGCGGCAACCTCGGTTACAAGACCCCCGTCAAGGGTGGCTACTTCCCGGTCTCCCCCACCGACAAGCAGGCTGACCTCCGTGACGCCATGTGCGTTGAGCTGGACAAGGCAGGCCTCGAAGTTGAGCGTTCGCACCACGAAGTAGGTTCGGCGGGCCAGGCTGAAATCAACTACAAGTTCACCACGCTGACTGCTGCTGCTGATGACCTGCAGAAGTTCAAGTACGTCATCAAGAACACGGCCGATGCCTGGGGCAAGTCGGTAACCTTCATGCCGAAGCCGGTCTTCGGTGACAACGGTTCGGGCATGCACTGCCACCAGTCCCTGTGGAGCAACGGCGAGCCGCTGTTCTACGACGAGAAGGGCTACGCAGGCCTCTCCGACACCGCCCGCTGGTACATCGGCGGCCTGCTGAAGCACGCTTCGGCTGTCCTTGCCTTCACCAACCCGACCGTCAACTCCTACCGCCGCCTGGTCAAGGGCTTCGAAGCTCCGGTCAACATGGTCTACTCGCAGGGCAACCGCTCCGCCGGTATCCGTATCCCGATCACCGGATCCAACCCGAAGGCAAAGCGCATCGAGTTCCGCGCGCCGGACCCCTCCTCCAACCCGTACCTGGCGTTCGCAGCCCAGCTGATGGCCGGTATTGACGGCATCCGCAACCGCATCGAGCCCCCGGCTCCGATCGACAAGGACCTCTACGAGCTCCCCGCCGAGGAAGCCAAGGACATCCCCAAGGCTCCGGGTTCCCTGGAAGAAGCACTCGAAGCCCTCCGCGAGGACAACGAGTTCCTCCAGGCCGGCGGCGTCTTCACCCAGGACCTGATCGACACCTGGATCGAGTACAAGTACGAGAACGAGATCCGCCCGCTGTCCCTGCGCCCGAACCCGTACGAGTTCGAGCTCTACTACGGCGTCTAATCTCTACGCAAACACAAAGGCCGCTCCCGGATCACCGGGGGCGGCCTTTGTGTTTGTTTCAGGAAGAATCCGAACGGAACCTACTCGGATTCCCTGCTCTGGTCCCGGTCACGGATGTTCCGGCCGAACTCGTCCAGCTTCTCCTTGACGGCTTTCGCGGCCTCCGCAAAGCCTTTCTCGGCGCTGCTCAGCGGATCCAGTTGCAGGTAGACCTCGTGATCGACCGTCAGATCGTACTCATCCTTCAAATGGGTGCCGCCGGACACCCCTGCCAGGGACAAGTACACCAAGGCCTCGGTCCGTGCAATGCCGGCAATGGTACCGAACACCACAGTGAAGTCATTCGGCTGGAAGCTCACCGATTGACCGACGTGGCGCCGATCGAGGTCGCCCGCCCGCACGGCCCGCTCTGAAGGGCTTGCGTTGTAATCCATGTACTTCCCCTTTCCTTGAGAACATCTACCCGATGAGTCTATAAGGGGACTTATGAATTTGCCGCACTTCAGTGTTTGATGGTTGGCGACTTTCCCGGCTCGTCAGGGGCCGCACAGTCACTGCAGAACACCTTGTCCGTTTCCTCGCCGCAGCATTGGCAGCGGTGCACCAGGGCTGATGATTCGATCACGTAGGCTGTCATAGCCCTAATGCTGCCCAACGGCCACCAGCAGTGGCACGAGTAGCGTGTACTCGTTTTTTCAGCGGATCGGTGGTGCCGCTACTTGGTTTCGAAGACTTGTACGGGTTCCGGGACTGCGAGTCCCTGTCCAAGGACCGTGTGTTTGCTGCCCGCCGGTTCCACGTCCGCGAAGGTAGCAAAACAACGCCGGCAGGAATACTCCCCGGCAAGGGCGTGACGTGATTTCCAATGCGGCCCCGCCTGCGCGCAGCGGAAGCACAGGGCGTCGGAGTACCATGCTCCGTCCGGGTCTCTTCTGACCGTCACGGGATGAAGCATAGGGCAAAACGGGGCCGCCGAACAGCTGCTTCCGGCGTCGTTCTATGTCCTGCCCTCGTTCAGGAAAGTTGCGTGCATGATCCTCTGGGGTCCGGCATCTCCCCCGAGATAGCGGCCGGAGTCAATAAAGCCGGCCCTGGCATACGCCGCCTGCGCTGCCGGGTTCCGTTCGTTGACGGAAAGTACGACGCCGGTTTGCCCGCCACGGTGCCGCAGCGTCAGCCTGCGCGCCTCCAGCAGGGCCGCTGCCGCCGCTTGGCGGCCAAGACCCTTGCCCTGGCACCGGGAGTCTATGAGGAATCCCCTGAGCAGCCAGACCGAATCGTCATCTTCCCACCCGGCAAGAGTGGCCGCTCCGGCTTGGAGGGTCAGAACCCCAACAGCTTTGCCGGCAGACTCGATGACATAGGGGAACCGCGAACCCTCATCCAGGGCGACGAGCATCATCCGCAGGGGATCCCCCACGAAGTCCTGTTGCTCCGGGAGGATGCGCAGGCCCGCTACTTCCGCCAACTGGATGGCCCGTGCGTCCTCATCCAGGAGTTTGAGGGGAATGAGCCATACAGAGCTAGTTGCCATAGAACTTTTTCTCGAAAACGCCGCGCGCCCTGCGGCTCAGGCGAAGGTAGTCCTCCTCGAACCGGCCGGCCGCTCCCGGCTCGTAACGGCACCACCGGGCCACAGCCTCAAGGTCCCGCCGCGAGGAGGGCAGCAGGTCGGAGGCGCGTCCGGTGACAATGACGTTGGCCGACCGGATCCGGCTGGCGAGCCGCCATGCCTGACGCAACAGTCCGGCGTCGTTCTTGTCAATGAAACCCAGCTGTTCAGCGGCGGCGAGTGCTTCCAGCGTGGACGTGGTCCGCAGTTCCGGATGCTTCCCGGCGTGCTGCAACTGGAGCAGCTGAACCAGCCATTCCACATCGCTCAACCCGCCACGGCCAAGCTTCACGTGCCGGGCCGGGTCTGCGCCGCGGGGAAGGCGCTCGGACTCCACACGGGCCTTGATACGCCGGATTTCGCGCACGTCCGCGTCCGATAACTCCTCCGGGTACCGGATGGAATCGATCAAGCTCATGAAGTCGGCAGCCAATTCATCCGAGCCTGCCATGGGACGTGCGCGCAGCAACGCCTGGGCCTCCCAGATCAAGGACCAACGGCGATAGTACTCGGCATAGGAGTCCAAGGAGCGCACCATGGCGCCGTTCTTGCCCTCGGGACGCAGGTCGGCATCCACTTGGAGAACACGCTCGGCCATGATTGCCGGCTTCAGCGGCTGCGTCAGGAGGCTGGATATCCTTGCGACAATCGCGGCCGCCTGTTCCTGTGCCTCGGCGTCGCTGAATCCGGGGCGGGCCCGGTGCACGTAGATGACGTCCGCGTCCGATCCGTAGCCGATTTCGCGACCCCCTTGTCGCCCCATGGCCACCACCAGAACGTCGGTCTTCAACGGGCCGTCTTCCGCGATGGCGTTTTCGGCCACATGCAGGGCCCCCAGCACCGCCGCACGGTCCGCCTCTGACAGCGCCAGCCCGACGGCGTCCTGGTCCAGCAGTCCCGAACTGTCCGCAATGGCGGTTCGAAGGATCTCCCTGCGCCGGATGAGGCGGATCAGCCGCATGGCACTTCCCGCATCAGGGTGGCGGGACAGCTTGGACTTGATCTCCTGCCACTGCGCGGAGAACGGCACGGGTGCCAGATCCTTGTCGCTGCCCAACCACGCTACGGATTCCGGTGACACCTCCAGCAAATCCGAAATCAGGCGCGAGTTGGCAAGGACGTGGCACAGCCTCTCCGCAGCAGCCTGCGAATCCCGCAGAAGGCCCAAATACCAGTGGGTGGTGCCCAACGCTTCGCTGACCCTGCGGAACGCAAGCAGGCCGGCATCGGGATCCACGCCATCGGCAAGCCACCCCAACAGGATGGGCAGCAGTTGGCGCTGCAGGGCTGCCCGCCGACTGACCCCGGCGGTGAGCGCCTCGATGTGCCGCATGGCACCCTTGGGATCGAGATACCCGAGCGCGGCAAGCCGGCCCTCGGCTGCTTCCGGGCTGAGCTTTGCGTCCTCGGTGCTGAGCTTCGCCGCGGTGTTGAGCAGTGGCCGGTAGAAGATGCGCTCATGAAGTTCACGGACCGAGCGCTTGGTCTTCTGCCATGCGGCGATCAACTGGTCGGGGTGGGGGCGCCCATGCGAGAACGGCCCGAGGACGGCTTTGGCCAGGAACCGCTGCGCGTCCTCGGTTTCCGGCATCAAGTGGGTGCGCCTGAGTTGGAAAAGCTGGATGCGATGCTCAAGCACGCGCAAGTAGCGGTAGGCGCTATCGAACGCTGCGGCGTCGGCGCGGCCAATGTAGCCGCCGGCGGAGAGTGCCGCGATGGCCGACGTCGTGTCCCGGCACCTCAAGGATTCGTCGGACCTGCCGTGGACCAGCTGCAGGAGCTGGACAGTGAACTCAACGTCCCGGAGTCCGCCCCGGCCAAGCTTGATCTGGCGGTGTTCCTCGGCGGCGGGGATGTGCTCGGTCACCCGGCGCCGCATGGCCTGCACTGACTCCACGAAACCGTCCCGGCCGGCCGAAGCCCACACCAGCGGTTCGACGGCTTTTTCATAGCGCTGGCCCAGGTCCGTGTCCCCAGCGATGGTCCTCGCCTTCAACAGCGCCTGGAATTCCCAGCTTTCTGCCCAGCGGGCGTAATAGCTCAGGTGTGATTCCAACGTCCGCACGAGTGGACCGGACTTGCCTTCCGGGCGGAGGTTCGCATCCACCTCCCACAGGCCGGGCTCGGGAGCCGGAGATGAGATCGCCCTGGAAATGCCTGATGCCAGCGCTGTGCCGATGGTCGAGGCGCGGGCGTCGTCAAGGTCCTGCGACTCGATCACGTAGATGACGTCGACGTCGGAAATGTAGTTGAGCTCCCGGGCGCCACACTTGCCCATGCCAATAACTGACAACCCGACGTCGGCTACTTGCGCGGCATCGAACTGGCTGGCCGCCTCTGCCCGGGACACGGCCAAAGCGGCCTCAACGGCCGCCCCGGCGAGGTCCGCCAGTTCAGCCCCGGCCATGGGCATGAAGTCCTCCGGCGAGGCGGCACACAGATCCTTGATAGCCAGCTCAGCCAATCCCCGGCGGTAGGCCGTGCGCAGCGCCGTGTACGCCGGAACTCCCGTCAGCCCTGCAACAGGACGATGTGCTCCGGGCTCCGCCTTGACCGAACGCAGCAGTGTTGCGCGCAGTTGCTCGCTGGAAGCCTGGAGGGGTTCCGGGCTGACTTTCCCTTGGAAGACGTCCAAGTGCTCGGGCCGTCGCAGGAGGAATTCCCCCAGCGCTTCGGAGGCACCCAGCAACCGGTAGAGCGGCTCGCTGGTGTCCGGATCCGCAGCCGCCAGTTCCTTGAGCCCGGGATTCTTCTCAATCAGGCGGACCAACGATTGCAGGGCAGTATCCGGGCTCGCCGCCATCGACAGTCCCGCAAACAGTGCTTCCTGTTCGATGCCGTCCAGCTCCGGGGCAGAAAGGAACCTCTCGCCCTTTTCCAGGTCACTGAAGCCAGCCGAGATGAGCCGGCGCGCCAGGCTCACAGCGCCTCCCTAGAGAATGCCGAGGTTGCGCTGCAACTCGTACGGAGTGACTTGGAGGCGGTAGTCCTGCCACTCGGCACGCTTGTTCCGCAGGAAATGCTCAAAGACCTGCTCGCCCAGGATCTGGGCCACGAGTTCGGACTCCTCCATCGCGCGGATGGCGTCATGCAGGCTGGCCGGCAACGGAGCGTGGCCCATGGCCTTGCGTTCGGCCGTCGTCAACGACCACACATCATCCTCAGCGGCTGCGGGAAGATCGTAGCCCTCCTCGATGCCCTTGAGTCCCGCGCCAAGCAGCACGGCGTAGGCAAGGTATGGGTTGGTGGCGGAGTCGATGCCGCGGTATTCGATCCGCGCCGATTGGCCTTTGCCCGGCTTGTACAACGGAACACGCACCAGGGCAGAGCGGTTGTTGTGGCCCCAGCTCAGGTAGCTGGGCGCCTCGCCGCCGCCCCAGAGCCGCTTGTAGGAGTTCACGAACTGGTTGGTCACTGCCGTGAATTCCGGAGCGTGCTTCAGGATGCCGGCAATGAATTGCCGGGCCGTCTTGGAAAGCTGGAACTCGGTGCCCGCTTCGAAGAACGCGTTGGTATCGCCCTCGAAGAGCGAGAAGTGGGTGTGCATGCCCGAGCCCGGGTGGTCCGTGAAGGGCTTGGGCATGAAGGTCGCGTACGTTCCCTGCTGCAGGGCAACTTCCTTGATCACGGTGCGGAACGTCATGATGTTGTCCGCGGTTTGCAGGGCATCGGCATAACGGAGGTCGATTTCGTTTTGGCCCGGGCCGCCCTCGTGATGGCTGAATTCCACGGAAATTCCCACGGACTCGAGCATCGTCACGGCGGTCCGGCGGAAGTCCTGGGCAACGCCGCCGGGAACGTGGTCGAAGTACCCGCCCTCGTCAACGGGTACCGGGGCCCCGTTGGCACCCAGTTCCTGGGACTTGAGGAGATAGAACTCGATCTCGGGGTGCGTGTAGCAGGTGAAGCCCATGTCGGCTGCTTTGGCAAGGGTGCGCTTGAGGACGTTGCGCGGATCGGCTGCGGACGGTTCACCGTCAGGAGTCAGGATGTCGCAGAACATCCGGGAGGTCTGTTCCGTCTCTCCGCGCCAGGGCAGGATCTGGAACGTGGAGGGATCCGGCTGCAGCAGCATGTCCGACTCGAAGACACGGGCCAGGCCCTCAATCGCCGAACCGTCAAACCCGAGGCCTTCTTCGAAGGCTCCTTCAACCTCGGCAGGTGCCAGCGCAACAGACTTCAGGGAACCAACGACGTCGGTGAACCACAAGCGTACGAAGCGCACGTCACGCTCTTCGATTGTCCGCAGAACGAACTCTTGCTGGCGGTCCATGGGGCCTCTTTCCGGTCGGTATCCACGCAGCGCCTTCCACAGGAAGGAGCCGCGGCGTTCAGCCTTCACTCTACTAAGCAATCCGTGCGAATGCCGATGCTGCAGCGCCGCGTAACACAGCGTTTACAAATGGTGACGCTTGGCACACTGCTGGCAGCCGCTGTCGGCACGGCTTAGGCTCTAACCATGGCCCCAAGCAACCATCCCGAGTCCAGCATGCCCGCCGAAGTTCCCGCACCCTATGGTTCGGGGCCTGCCGATGCCGCGCACCTGCCGCCCACGGGAAAGAAACCGGCGGCCAGAGTCCGTATCCACCACTTGCAGCAGGCCAAGGAAGAAGGCCGGCGCTTCGCGATGCTCACCGCGTATGAGCAATACAGCGCCGAGATCTTTGACCAGGCCGGAATCGAAGTCCTGCTGGTGGGCGATTCGGCGTCCAACAATGTCTTCGGCAACGAAACGAGCCTGCCCGTGACGATTGATGAACTGTTGCCGTTGTGCAGGGCCGTCAGCCGCTCAGCCAAGCGTGCCTTGGTAGTGGCCGATCTGCCCTTCGGCAGCTACGAGGTCTCACCGGCCCAAGCGGTGGCATCAGGCGTCCGGTTCCTCAAGGAGGGCCTCGCCCACGCGGTCAAGATAGAAGGGAGCGCCTACTACGCCGAAACCGTCCGCGCGATGGTCCAGGCGGGCGTCCCGGTGATGGCCCATATCGGATTCACGCCCCAGAGCGAGCACGCGTTGGGCGGCTACCGCGTCCAGGGCCGTGGCGACGACGCCCAACGGCTGATCGATGATGCGGTGGCCCTGCAGGACGCCGGGGCCTTCAGCGTCCTGATGGAAATGGTCCCTGCCGAAACCGCGGCCGCTGTTGACGCCGCCCTCCGCGTACCCACCGTAGGCATCGGCGCAGGCAACAGGACCACGGGCCAGGTTCTGGTCTGGCAGGACATGGCCGGGCTGCGTGGCGGCAAGATGGCCAAATTCGTCAAGCAGTACGCGGACCTGCGGTCAACGCTCACGGACGCAGCCGCCGCCTACGGAGAGGACGTCAGGTCCGGGCAATTCCCCGGGCCTGAGCACTCGTTCTAGTCGTCGTCCTGGGCGTCCCAGGCTTCGTTGCGTTCCCGGACCTTCTCCAAAGCGTGTTCGGCCTCTTCGCGCGTCTTGTACGGTCCGATCAACTGGGTCCAGTCGGACATCGCGTCCTCTTCGATCTGGTGCGTCTTGACGTTGTACCAGTACTCCGTCACGTTTCCTCCTCCATTTGCGGACCGGCGGCACGTAACGTTTGGCAGGCTTGGCCGAGGACCCCGGCCTCTGTTACCTGCGTCTCCTGCGTGCCTTATATGATCAATCTATGCCTTCTCCCGCTTTGACCGCACCCATCGGCACGCTCACTCCCGGAACCGTCAGCCCCGAACTGCCCGTACCGGCGTCGATTCCGCGTCCCGAGTACGTCGGCAAGAAGGCACCGGCCAAATTCACGGGCTCCGAGGTCAAGTCCGCGGAAACCATCGAAAAAATCAGGGTCGCAGCCAGGATCGCGGCGCAGGCTATTGTCGAAGTGGGGAAACACATCAAGCCCGGCGTCACCACGGACCAACTGGACCGGGTAGGGCATGAATTCCTCCTGGACCACAAGGCCTACCCCTCAACGCTGGGGTACCGCGGATTTCCCAAGTCATTGTGTTCCTCGCTGAACGAGGTCATCTGCCATGGGATCCCGGACTCCACAGTGGTCCAGGACGGCGACATCGTTAACATAGACATCACCGCATTCATCAATGGCGTCCATGGGGACACCAATTACACTTTCCTGGTGGGCGACGTGGATGAAGAGTCCCGTCTCCTGGTTGAGCGTACGCAGGAGTCGCTCAACCGGGCCATCAAGGCCGTGGCTCCGGGCCGCGAAATCAACGTCATAGGCCGCGCCATCCAGTCGTACGCAAAGCGTTTCGGCTACGGCGTGGTGAGGGACTTCACGGGGCACGGAGTCGGCGAGGCATTCCACACGGGCCTCATCATCCCCCACTATGACGCAGCCCCCGCTTACAACACCGTGATCGAACCCGGCATGGTCTTCACCATTGAACCCATGCTGACCCTCGGCACCATCGAATGGGACATGTGGGCCGACGACTGGACAGTCGTCACCAAGGACCGCAAACGCACAGCCCAGTTCGAGCACACCCTGCTGGTCACAGAGACCGGCGCGGAAATCCTTACCCTTCCCTGAGAACTTCCGGAAGGTCCACGCAGCTTTCGTGGCTGCGGCATGTCCAACCCTCCTGCCATGATCGGAATTGAATTGTCCAAAAAGGATGAGAAGACCTACAAGCACGCACCGCTGATCGGAATCGACATCGGTGGAACGGGAATCAAAGGCGGCCTTGTCGACCTCAAGAAGGGCAAGCTGATCGGCGACCGGTTCCGCGTGCCGACCCCGCAGCCTGCTACGCCGGAGGCGGTCGCCGAGGTAGTTGCCGAAATCGTCGAGGAACTCTCAAAGCGTCCTGATGCTCCCGCTCCGGATTCGCCGGTGGGCGTGACCTTCCCCGGCATTATCCAGCACGGTGTAGTCCATTCCGCGGCTAACGTCGACAAGTCATGGCTCAACACCGACATCGACAAGCAGCTCACAGAGCGTCTGGGCCGCCCTGTGGAGGTCATCAATGACGCCGACGCTGCCGGCCTGGCGGAAGCCCGCTACGGGGCGGGCGAAGGAGTCGGCGGGACGGTCCTGGTCATCACGTTGGGCACGGGTATCGGATCGGCGTTCATCTTCAACGGCCAGTTGGTGCCTAACGCCGAGTTGGGCCACCTTGAGGTGGACGGCTTCGACGCCGAAACCAAGGCCTCAGCTGTTGCCCGGGAACGGGACGGGCTGAGCTGGGACGAATACGGAGTACTGCTCAACCGCTACCTCCAGCACGTGGAGTTCCTCTTCTCGCCCGAGCTGTTCATCATCGGCGGTGGAATCTCCAAGCGGTCGGACGAATACTTCCCCCACCTGGACCTGCGCACGAGGATCGTCACGGCAAAGCTGAAGAATGACGCGGGCATCGTGGGTGCCGCGCTGGAAGTCGCACTGCACCACAAGCTCGCCACATAGTGCGGGTATGAAGATGGCGGCTGCGGCTTCCCCTCCGCAGCCGCCATCAAGCTTTTATAGCTGGCTCTTCTCCGCGCTCTTGGCATCCTTGAGGCCTGCGGCCTTGGCGTGCGCGCCGCCGTCGTGGCGCAGCAACGCGATGGCTGATTCGAAGTCTTCCAGCGACTCGAACGCCTGATAGACACTGGCGAACCGCAGGTAGGCCACTTCATCGAGGTTGCGCAACGGGCCCAGAATGGCGAGACCGACCTCGTGGGCATCAATTTCGGCTGCACCCGAGGAGCGGATGTTCTCTTCGACCTCCTGAGCGAGCATGGCGAGGTCGTCCTCCGTCACAGGGCGCCCCTGGCAAGCCTTGCGGACGCCGTTGATCACCTTGATGCGGCTGAACGGCTCCCCAACCCCTGAGCGTTTGATGACCGACAGGCTCGTGGTTTCCACAGTGGTGAAGCGACGGCCGCACTCAGGGCACTGGCGCCGACGGCGTATGGACGAACCGTCATCGGCCATGCGGCTGTCAACGACGCGCGAATCAGGATTCCGGCAGAACGGACAGTACACGCTGGGCCTCCCTGATGGTTCCGGCTTGGCTGTTCCGGCAGAGCCGCCGGATAAAAAATGGTGCCGGAAGTTTCGCTTCCGGCACCATTTTAGGGTCGCCCACAGGCTAATGACAAGCTTGTAATTACTATATGTAGTGGTGGCCGCCCGTATATATAGTGGTCAGGACCGTTCGGCGAACCGAATTTGCACAGCCTCTCCGTGCCCTGGAAGGTCCTCCGCGCCGGCCAGATTCACGATGTGCCCGCTGACCTGCTCAAGGGCCGCACGATCATAATTGATCACTTGGACTGCCCTGAGGAAGGTAGTGACGTTCAGTCCGGAGGAGAAGGCAGCCGTACCGCTGGTCGGAAGGACGTGGTTGGATCCTGCGCAGTAATCGCCCAGGCTGACCGGGCTGTAATCGCCCACGAAGATCGCGCCGGCGTTCCGGATCCGTCCCGCCACGGCCGGCGCATTGGCGGTCATGATTTCCAAGTGCTCAGCCGCATAGGCATTGCACACCGCGATCCCCTGTTCCAGGTCATCCACCAGGACAACACCGGACTGCGGGCCGGAAAGGGCCTCACGGACACGAGCGCTGTGTTTGGTGGCCGCGGCCTGCCGGTTCAGTTCATCCACGACGGCGCCGGCCAGTTCCGCGGATTCGGTCACCAGGACCGATGCGGCCTTGGGGTCGTGTTCGGCCTGGCTGATCAGGTCGGCAGCTACCAGGGCGGGCTTGGCAGTGGCGTCCGCCAGGATCGCGATCTCGGTGGTGCCGGCTTCGGAGTCGATGCCAACGACGCCCTTGACCAGGCGTTTGGCCGTTGCGACGAAGATGTTGCCCGGTCCTGTCACCACATCCACCGGTTCAATCGGCAGTTCGGTGCCGTTGCCCGGAACTCCGTAGGCGAAGGACACGATGGCCTGCGCACCCCCGATGGCATAGACCTCGTCGATGCCGAGGAGCGCAGCAGCAGCAAGGATGGTGGGGTGCGGGAGGCCGCCGAAATCCTTCTGGGGCGGTGAAGCCAAAGCAATTGATTCAACCCCGGCCGCCACGGCGGGCACGACGTTCATGATGACCGAGGACGCCAGCGGCGCGAGGCCGCCGGGCACATAAAGACCCACCCGCCCCACGGGAATCCAGTTCTGGCTCACAACGGCACCATCTGCCAGCTGCACATCGACATTTGCCGGCTTCTGCCGCTCGGCGAACTGCTTGGCGCGGGTGATGGATTCTTCCAGCGCAGCCCTCACGCCGGGATCCAGCTGCCGCAAGGCGTTGGCGATCTCTTCAGCCGGGACGCGCGGGTGGGACTGCTCAACGCCGTCGAACTTTGCTGCCAGGTCCGCCAGGGCGCCGAAGCCGCGGCTGCGAACATCGGCGATGATGTCCAGCACCTTCTGTTCCGCGTCCGCCATGGTCTGATGCTTGGCACGGGGCAAGGCGGACTTCAGCTCCGCCAGCGAAAGCCGGCGGCCACGGAAATCGATGCTGCGGAAGTCCAAAGACGCGGTGACAGTTGCATTGGAATCAGAAGGAGAGCTCACCTGAGCTATTTTACGGGCTTCCGGGAAAGAACCCCGAACAGCGCCAAGGCGAACGTCACGAAGGCCGTGGCGGCCGGCCACAGCAAGATCGCAGCATAGGATCGCAGCGTGAAGCCGTATTCCGGCCCCAATCCAGGCTCCGGCGCGGGACCCCATAGCAGCCCGGCCAGGAGCCCGACTCCCCACGCGGCCAAGGCGCCTGCTGCTCCTCCGGCCAAGGCGAATCCGAACCGCCTCCCGGCTCCCGGTCCGTCAAGCCTGCCGTCCAAGGTCAGGCCGATAATGCAACCGTCCAGCACCATGAGGGCAGCCAGGGTCAGATCCCGCGGTAACCACGAGTCAGGATTTGAAGGATTGGCCAGCCCGGGATTTCCGGACAGCACGTTTCCTCCTCCCGGGGCCAGCACCCACCACAGGAAACCGGTAATCACTCCGGCCGCCAATGGAGCGGCCACCCATGCGATGTCCTTGCGGAAACGGTCCGTGCGCACCGTTGGGGCGGAGGGGCCGGTGTCCCGGGTTGCGGCAATGAGGTGCGGAGTGGGCTCGGTCATGGACTTCACATTAACAAACGTTCACCCCCGCTCAACACAAATGCGGATGGACGGCGCTGCCAGGCATACCCTGAAGGGAGAGACCCCGCTGACCCAGGAG
The DNA here is from genome assembly GCF_026013155.1 of Paenarthrobacter sp. PAE-2. Taxonomy (NCBI): domain Bacteria; kingdom Bacillati; phylum Actinomycetota; class Actinomycetes; order Micrococcales; family Micrococcaceae; genus Paenarthrobacter; species Paenarthrobacter sp. PAE-2. The sequence continues at coordinate 15,129 of NZ_JAPDNV010000016.1, forward strand.
ACAGACCACCGTGGCAAATGCAGTACCCGGCTTCGAGCAGACCTTCAGGGAAATGTTCCGGCGCCATGCGGCCGGGGTGGCGATCATCACCGCCAACTTGAACGGAAAGCCGTTCGGCTTCACCGCGACGTCGGTGGCCTCCCTGTCAGCTGAACCTCCGCGGTTCACTTTCAACATGGCCCGAAGCTCCAGCTCATGGCCCGCGGTGGCAAACGCCAACTACATCGGGGTCCATATGCTGGGTCTCGAGAACCAGGCCCTCGCCGATCGCTTTGCCCGTACCCGTGACCGCTTTGAGGGCGACCACTGGGAACCCGGCCCCTACGAGGTTCCCATTCTGAAGGACGTCACAGGCTGGCTCGTCGGAAAGATCCAGATGCGGCTGTCCTTCGAGAACAACGCAGTGGTAGTGGTGGAAGTCGTCGACGGCCAGGTAGGCGACGGCGGCACTCCCCTGCTCTACCACAGCGGCAGTTACAGCAAGCCTGCGCCTCTGGACTACGAGATTTAGCGCTGGTCCGGCGCTGCAGGACTCAATTGTCCAGGCAGGCCGGTCCCAGCAACACCTTGAGATCCCCGAACAACGACGGGCTGGGGTTCACCCTCATATGCACCGGTAAGCCCATGACTTCCACCTTGGTGTCACCCATCAGTTTGAGCCGCACCTCGGAATTGCCGCGGTGCGTGCGCAGGACGTCGCGCAGGTCCGTCACCACCGCCTCGGTTGCCTTGAACGTGGGAATCGTGATCACCACTGGACCATTGACGCTCTCACTGAGATCCGGGACAGACAGTTCCATGCAATTGAGCGTCACCGCTCCGTCATCGCGGCGCTGCAGCCTGCCCTTGACCACAACGATCAAGTCCTCGGCCAGTACCGATGCGATCGGACCATAGACCTGTCCGAAGAACATGACTTCCATTGAACCGCCAAGGTCCTCGATCTCGGCGCGGGCGTAGGCGTTGCCGCTTGCTTTGGCGATACGGCGGCTCAAGGAGGTGATCATGCCCGCGATAGTGACGATCGCGCCGTCGTGCGGTCCGTCCTCGGCGATGATCGACGTGATGGACTGTTCTGCGTGCTGGCTGAGCACACCTTCGAGGCCCTGCAGTGGATGGTCTGAGACATAGAGCCCCAGCATGTCCCTCTCGAAGGAGAGCTTGTCCTTCTTTTCCCATTCCGGAAGGTCGGGAATCTCAGTGGTCAGCGAGGCTTCCGGCTCCTGGTCCTCGAACCCGGCGAAAAGATCGAACTGGCCGATCGCTTCATTGCGCTTCAAGGTAATGACGGAGTCGATGGCTTCTTCGTGGATCATCGCCAAGGCCCGGCGATGGTGACCGAGCGAGTCGAACGCGCCGGCCTTGATCAGCGACTCAATCGTGCGCTTGTTGCACACGATGGCCGGAACCTTCATGAGGAAGTCCTTGAAGGAGGTGTAGGCCCCTTCCGTTGCACGGGCGGAAACCATCGCCTCAACGACGTTCACGCCAACGTTGCGGATGGCGCCCATGCCGAAGCGGATGTCATTCCCCACAGGGGTGAAGTTCAGCGACGACTCGTTGACGTCCGGCGGCAGCACGGTGATGCCCATGCGCCGGCACTCATTGAGGTAGATGGCTGATTTGTCCTTGTCATCACCCACCGACGTGAGGAGGGCAGCCATGTACTCGGGGGCGTAGTGGGCCTTGAGGTAGGCAGTCCAATAGGAAATCACGCCATACGCGGCTGAGTGGGCCTTGTTGAAGGCGTAGTCGGAGAACGGCAGCAGGATGTCCCACAGCGTCTTGACCGCGTCCATGGAGTACCCGTTGTCCTGCATGCCCTGGGAGAAGCCTGCGAACTGCTTGTCCAGTTCCGACTTCTTCTTCTTACCCATGGCGCGGCGCAGGATGTCGGCTTGGCCCAACGAGTATCCCGCAAGTTTCTGAGCCACGGCCATCACCTGTTCCTGATACACAATCAGGCCGAAGGTTCCACCGAGGATATCTTCCAGCGGCTCGGCAAGTTCAGGGTGGATCGGAATAACTTCCTGAATCCCGTTTTTGCGCAGGGCATAGTCCGTGTGGGCGTTCGCACCCATCGGACCGGGACGGTACAGCGCCAGGACGGCGGAAATGTCTTCGAAGTTGTCAGGCTTCATGAGCTTGAGCAGCGACCGCATGGGTCCGCCGTCGAGCTGGAAAACGCCCAGGGTGTCGCCGCGCGCCAGCAGCTCATAGGAAGCCGCGTCATCCAGTGCCAGGTTTTCAAGGTCGAGGTCGACGCCCCGGTTCATCTTGATGTTCTCGAGGGCATCGGAAATGATCGTCAGGTTCCGCAGGCCCAGGAAGTCCATCTTGATCAGGCCGAGGCCTTCGGACGTGGGATAGTCGAACTGCGTGATGACCTGGCCGTCCTGGAAACGGCGCATGATCGGGATGACGTCGATGATCGGGTCCGAGGACATGATGACGCCCGCGGCGTGGACGCCCCACTGCCTCTTCAACCCTTCGATGCCCAGTGCAGTTTCGAAAACCTTGGCAGCTTCGGGGTCGGTGGCAATGAGCTGGCGGAAATCGCCGGCCTCGCTGTAGCGCTTGGCCTCGGGGTTCTGGATGTCTGCCAGCGGGATGTCCTTGGCCATGACGGCCGGCGGAAGTGCCTTGGTCAGCTGTTCACCCATGCTGAACGGGTAGCCAAGGACGCGCGAGGAGTCCTTCAACGCCTGCTTGGTCTTGATGGTGCCGTAAGTAACGATCATCGCTACACGCTCATCCCCGTACTTCCGGGTGACGTAATCGATGACTTCTGAGCGGCGGCGATCGTCGAAGTCGACGTCAAAGTCGGGCATGGAGACGCGGTCCGGGTTCAGGAACCGTTCAAAGATCAAGCCGTGCTGCAGCGGATCAAGGTCGGTGATACGCATGGCATAGGCCACCATGGAGCCTGCGCCGGAACCACGGCCCGGGCCGACCCGGATGCCGTTGTTCTTGGCCCAGTTGATGAAGTCGGCCACCACCAGGAAGTAGCCCGGGAAGCCCATGGAGGTAATGACCTCGAGCTCGTAATCCGCCTGCTTCCGGACCTTGTCCGGCACGCCTTGGGGGTAGCGGTAGGCCAGTCCTTTGTCCACTTCCTTGACCAGCCAGGACGTCTCGTCCTCGCCCGGCGGGCAGGGGAACCGCGGCATGTAGTTCGCGTTGGTGTTGAACGAAACCTCGCAACGCTCAGCGATGAGGAGGGTGTTGTCACAGGCCTCGGGATGGTCGCGGAAGAGTTCCCGCATCTCCTGGGGGGACTTGAGGTAGTAGCCGCTGCCGGAAAAAGCGAACCGCGAGCCGCCGTTGTCATACGTGGGTTCCAGGAGCGTGGAGCCGGACTGGATCGCCAGGAGTGCTTCGTGGGCCTTGGCATCGTGCTCGTGCGTGTAGTGGAGGTCGTTGGTCGCCACGAGCGGGAGGTTCAGTTCCTTGGCCAGGCGCAGGAGGTCGCCGGTAACACGGCGTTCGATGTCCAGCCCGTGGTCCATCAGCTCGCAGAAATAGTTTTCGGCGCCAAAAATATCGCGGAATTCCGCAGCCGCTTCCAGGGCCTCCCTGTACTGGCCCAGCCGCAAACGCGTCTGGACTTCGCCGGAGGGGCACCCTGTGGTGGCGATCAAACCCTCCGAGTAGGTGTTGAGCAACTCCCGATCGAGGCGGGGCCATTTGCCGAAGACCGAATCCAGCGAGGCGATGGAGGAGGCCCGGAACAGGTTGCGCATGCCCACGTTGTTGTAGCTCAATAACGTCATGTGCGTGTACGAACCACCACCGGAAACGTCATCCTTGCGCTGGCTCTCGTCACCCCAACGTACGCGTTCCTTGTCACCGCGGGCGGTTCCGGGAGTCACATAGGCTTCAACGCCGATGATGGGTTTGATGCCCTTGTCCGTGGCTTTCCGCCAGAAGTCGAAGGAACCGAAGAGATAACCGTGGTCCGTCGTGGCCAGTGCAGGCATGCCCAGGCGCTCTGTCTCGTCGAAGAGCTCGCCGAGGCGCGCAGCTCCATCCAGCATGGAGTACTCGGTGTGGGTGTGCAGATGGACGAACGAATCATTGCTGGAACTCACCCCGATAGTCTACCGTCCGGGTCGGACAGAACCCGGACGGCAGGCCGCGTCAACGACTACGCTTCTCCACTGGCCAGCAAATCAAGGGCGTACTGCAGGTCTGCCGGGTATTCACTGGTGACCTCTACCCACTCCCCTGTGCGCGGGTGGTTGAACCCGAGCTGACGGGCGTGCAGCCACTGCCGGGTCAATCCAAGATCCGCTGCCAGGCGGGGGTCCGCGCCGTAGGTGAGATCTCCAGCACACGGGTGGCGCAATGCCGAGAAGTGCACACGGATCTGATGGGTGCGCCCTGTCTCCAGGTGGACCTCCACCAGCGTTGCCTTGCCAAACGCCTCAAGGACTTCGTAATGGGTCACCGAAGGGCGGCCGTCTTCGATCACGGCGAACCGCCAGTCATGGCCGGGGTGGCGTCCGATCGGGGCATCGATCGTTCCCTCCAAGGGATCCGGAAGGCCTTGGACCACGGCATGGTAGACCTTGTCCACCGTGCGCTCCTTGAAGGCCTTCTTCAAGACCGTGTAGGCATGCTCCGTCTTCGCCACCACCATCACTCCGGAGGTTCCGACGTCGAGCCTGTGGACTATGCCGGCACGTTCAGGCGCGCCGGAGGTCGAGATACGGTACCCGGCGCCCGCAAGGCCGCCCACAACCGTAGGACCCACCCAACCCGGCGAAGGGTGTGCAGCCACGCCGACCGGCTTGTCGATGACGACGAAATCCTCATCATCCAACAGGATCTTCAGGCCTTCCACAACTTCCTCCACCACTTCCAAGGGGTCCGGGCGCTCCGGAACCGTCACGCTCAAAACGGCGCCCGCCACGAGTTTCGCTGATTTGCCCAGTACCGCTCCGCTGCTGGTCACATTTCCCTCGGCCAGCAGCAGGGCCGCGGCGGACCTGGAGATATCCAGCAGCTTGGCAAGTCCGGCGTCGGCCCGCGCACCCGCCAAATCCTCGGGGACTACAACGGACTCACTCACCGGGCTGCCCCTCTGTTGATTCCTTGGGGTGCTTCGAAGCGGGGACGTGGCGCTTCCCGTCCATGCCGATGCCCCGCAACGTCAGCAGGCAGATGATGACGACCCCCGACACCACTGCGGAATCGGCAATATTGAAGATGGCGAAGTTCGGCAGCTGAATGAAATCCACCACGTGTCCCATGGCAAACGACGGTTCACGGAACAGCCTGTCCGTCAGGTTGCCCAGGGCACCGCCGAGCAACAGGCCCAGGGACAACGCCCACCACGCTGAGCCAAGTTTCCGCAGTTGGAACAGGATCGCCACCGATACGGCGGCCATGACGATGGTGAAAATCCATGTCACATTCTCACCAATGGAAAAAGCCGCGCCGGAGTTGCGGATGTAGTACCAGTGCAGCAAAGGAGGGAGGACCGGAATCCTTTCACCCTCAACCATGGTGCTGGTCACCCAGAGTTTGGTCAGTTGGTCGAAGACGTAGGCAAATACCGCGAAACCCGCGAAGAGCCAGATCATGGCGGGACGCCACTTGCGTTGGGCAGTGCGGGCCGGCTGCGATGCGCCGTCGGTGAGGTCGTCGGTCATAAGGCTTTCATTCGTGAACCGTGATGGAGCGGGAGAGCTTTAACAGCAAAAGCCGGCGGCCGAGGAGTCCTCAGCCACCGGCTTTCAGAATACTTGCTAAACGTCAGCTGTTGCTTCGCCAACCTCAGGAGCGGCAACGGAGCCGCGGGCGTCGAGGTCGCGGAGCTGGCCTTCGATGTACGCCTTGAGGCGTGAACGGTAGTCACGCTCGAAGCCGCGGAGCTGCTCCACCTTGCGCTCGAGGACGGAGCGCTGCTGCTCGAGGGCCCCGAGGATCTTCCGGGACTTCTCCTGCGCGTCGTTGACCAGGCTGGAGGCCTCGATCTGCGCTTCCGCGATGATCTTTTCCTTCTGCTGTGCACCATCAGCAACGTGCTTGTCGTGCATCTGCTGGGCCATGGCCAGCAGGCCTGCTGCGGACTCGGCGGACGGCGGCAAGGTGTTGCTTGCAGCAGGCGCCTTCGCGGCAGCTGCCTGCTCGGCTTCCTTCTTCTTGGCAGCTTCAGCAGCCTTGGCCTCGGCTTCTGCCTTGGCTTCAGCTTCCTTGTCCACCTTGACCGGCGCGGGGACCTTTTCGACCACAGGAGCAGCAGCAGTTGCCGCAGGCACGGCGGAACCGGCCTCGCCGAGCTTCTTGCGAAGTTCGTCATTCTCCTGGTTCAGACGGCGCAGTTCCACCACGATCTCGTCGAGGAAGTCATCCACCTCGTCCTGGTCGTAGCCTTCGCGGAACTTGGTCGGCTGAAAGCGCTTGTTGACAACGTCTTCTGGCGTCAAAGCCATCTGGTCACCTCGTTGGTCTAGTTAGTCAGTAGGCCTTCCGGCCGTCCAAAACTACGGTACCTAAATATCGTCTGGTTCCTCTAATTCAACACCATCGTGTTGATTTGGAGAATTTGCGGCTGCCCATCCGGAGCAGCACCGCAGGAAGCTATGCCAAGCCGCCAGTCACCGACATGCCTATGTAGACAGCGATGAAAAGGATTATGAAACCCAAATCCAGCGAAATGCCGCCCAGCCGCAGAGGCGGGATCAGCCTCCGCAAAGCCTTGAGGGGCGGATCGGTAAGCGAGTACACCACGTGGGCTGTTACCAACGCCACACCCCGGGGCCGCCACTGGCGGGCGAACATCTGCACCCATTCGTAGACCAACCTGATGATCAGAGCCACGAAGAACAGCAACAACACTATATAAATAAGGCCGAAAACAATGCCCACGAGTTAGCTCAGATCTCCCACTTGTTTCGGAATACCGATCGGTCCCTACTATTGCAACACAGATGCCAGGCGGGTCGGCCCGCCTGGCATCCGAAAAAAAGGGAAGTGCTCAGCTTTGGTTGAAGAAGCTGGCCTGCGATTCGCTGGCTTTTTTGTCGTCCCCGATGACCTCTACGTACGACGGCGACAGCAGGAAGACCTTGTTGGTCACGCGCTCAATGCTGCCGTGCAGGCCGAAGACCAGCCCGGCAGAAAAATCCACGAGGCGTTTGGCATCAGCTTCGCCCATATCCGTGACGTTCATGATGACCGGAATACCGTCCCGGAAACTTTCGCCGATGAGCTTGGCGTCATTGTAGGACCGTGGGTGGACGGTGGTAATTTGCCTCAGGCCAGAGGCGTCTTCGCGGCTCGAGGCCGCACGCTTGATGGGGGTCACGGGTGCGCGGTATTCCTCTTCGGCGTCAACAGTGGGCATTTCACGGACAACTTCCCGGACGGGTGCAGGAGCGCGCCGCTCTTCCCGTTCCTGCGACTGGGGGCGTTCTTCTTCGTGGGGCGCGACAGCCTGCTCAGATTCGTAGTGTTCATCGCCGTCGGCGAGCCCAAGATAGATCATTGTCTTGCGCAGAGCGCCAGCCATGGTGCACTCCTATCGTTTCTGCAGTAGGCGGGCCGCCATGACTTGACGTGTTGGAACCCCGGCCCGTCATTCCAATACTTTGACGCTACCCCACGGCCGGACGTGAACCGAGAATATCGGAGCCGATTCTCAGGTGTGTCGCCCCGAACTTAATCGCTGCTTCAAGGTCCTGGCTCATTCCTGCGGAAACCGCGGTTGCTCCGGGGTGCACCACCCTGAGTTCCTCCGAGATCCCTGCCAGTTTTTCGAAGGCCGACCCGGGGTCGCCGCCCAGTGGGGCAACCGCCATGAGGCCGGCCAGCCGCAAGCCGGCCTGCCCCTCGATCCGGTCCGCAAGGCTCATCACATCGGCCGGGCGGGCTCCGCCACGGTGGTCACCGGCGTCGTCTTCCAGGCTCACCTGAATGAAGCAGTCAAGCTCCGCGCGCCCGGAGGTATCCATGTGGCGGGCCACGGCTTTGCCAAGTGCATCCACCAACTGGATCCGGTCAACCGACTGCACCGACGATGCGTACTTGACCACGGACTTTGCCTTATTGCTCTGGAGCTGCCCGATGAAGTGCCAGCGGACCCGCGGATCGCCAACCTCGGCCGCCTTCGCGGCAGCCTCTTGGTCGCGGTTCTCGCCGACGTCCCGCACACCGAGGGCAGCCAGCCTGACGACATCTGCCGCAGGGTGAAACTTGGTGACAACGATCAAGTTCGGCTTGCTTGAACGACCCGCAGCCGTGGTTGCGTCGGCTATGCGCCGGTCCACTTCCGCCAAGCGGGCCGCGAGCTGGGCGGAACGGGGGTCCGCAGGGTCCGCCGGAACGCCGTGCTCCTGGTTAGTCATGGGTCCACACCAATCCTGCGAATCGACCGGTCCCCGGATCGCGCCGGTAGGAAAACAGTCCATCGTCCTCCAGCGTGCATCCGCCCGAATACTCCACCTTCACGCCGCCATCCGCGAGCTGCGAGCGGACGCCGGCTGGAAGATCCAGCGCAGGGCTCCCCCACGAGGTCTCCGATGCCGTGGCCGGCACGACGGCGGCAACGCCCGCCCGCATCTCAGCGGGCACCTCATAACAGCGCCCGCAGATCGACGGGCCAAGCCACGCGCTGATGGTGAGCGCCCCGAGCCTGCGCATACCAGCCACCGTTGCGGGAACGACTCCCGATGCCACACCGGGACGTCCGGCATGCGCCACCGCAAGAACGGGCTGCCCTGCCGCGGTGTCGCCAACCAGGACAATGGGAACGCAGTCGGCCACCATGACAGCGAGGGGCTGCGCCGATCCCGCGCCCGAGGTCGAGGTCGAGACCATGGCATCCGCCGTCGGCCCGGGCCCGTAACGGGAGATGACGGCAACGTGGTTGCCATGCACCTGGTTCATGTACTGGAACCGGGCATCCCCCAAACCAACGGTGGCTTCGACGCCCCGGCGCCGTTCATCCACCTGCCGGGGGTCGTCCCGGACATGCAGCGCCAGATTACCGGCGCGCATATCAGTGAACGCTACGGAGATGCCTGGCCGCACTTCACTGCGCCATGAAAACACCGGCTACTGGGTCCTTCGCCTCGGCTTATTTCAGGAAATCAGGAACGTCAAGGTCGTCCGAACGGTTTCCCGAAAGGTCCGGTTCCACGACGGCCGGCAGGTCAACGTCGAAACCCGAGTCGGCCGGCAGGGCAGCGGGACGCTGCTGGCCCCAGTTGCTCAGCCCGGCTGCACCGATTCCTGCCGTGGCGTGCTGCGGTGCAGGTGCGCTGGCGGGGGCGGATGCGGGTGCCGCGGGACGCTCGGCCGGGACCGGGTTCTGGGCCGGACGTGACTGGTCCATGGACGGCGAGGTGGCCTTGACGTCGTCGAAGCCGGCAGCGATCACGGTGACGCGGGCTTCGTCGCCCAGGGCGTCATCGATCACGGCACCGAAGATGATGTTGGCTTCGGGGTGGGCGACTTCCTGGACGAGGCGGGCGGCCTCGTTGATCTCGAACAGGCCGAGGTCCGAACCGCCCTGGATGGACAGGAGGACGCCGTGTGCACCATCGATGGATGCCTCCAGCAGCGGCGACGCAATGGCGAGCTCTGCGGCTTTGACGGCGCGGTCCTCGCCACGGGCGGAGCCGATGCCCATCAGCGCCGAGCCCGCACCCTGCATGACCGACTTGACGTCGGCGAAGTCGAGGTTGATCAAGCCGGGGGTGGTAATCAGGTCGGTGATTCCCTGGACACCGGAGAGAAGCACCTGGTCAGCGGAACGGAAGGCGTCAAGGACAGAGACGTTGCGATCGCTGATGGACAGCAGCCGGTCGTTGGGAATGACGATCAGTGTGTCGACTTCGTCGCGCAGGGCGTCGATTCCGGCTTCAGCCGAACCTGCACGGCGACGGCCTTCGAACGTGAAGGGGCGGGTGACGACACCGATGGTCAGGGCGCCGAGGGAGCGGGCGATGCGTGCAACGACGGGCGCACCGCCTGTACCGGTACCACCACCCTCACCGGCGGTGACGAACACCATGTCGGCGCCGCGGAGCACTTCCTCGATCTCATCGGCATGGTCTTCGGCGGCCTGCTTGCCTACCTCGGGGTTGGCGCCGGCGCCGAGTCCCCTGGTGAGCTCACGTCCGACGTCGAGCTTGACGTCGGCATCGCTCATGAGCAGCGCCTGCGCGTCAGTGTTGATGGCAATGAACTCGACTCCGCGGAGGCCGACTTCAATCATCCGGTTGACTGCGTTCACGCCACCGCCGCCGATGCCGACGACCTTGATGACGGCCAAGTAATTCTGCGGTGCTGCCACGTTTCGTGCCCCTTGCTTGTGTCCTATTGCGAAACCGATCGAGTCCAACTTGAATCCTTGGACCTTAACCCTCTAGTTGAAGGTTATAGTTATGTCAAGTAACTCTACTGCGACGGTATTTCCTCTGGTTCCCTCATGCAATGACCGCTTGCGCGTGTCGCCTGAATGAGTTTCAACCACGGCCCCGTCAGCGGCAGGTTACTTATGAAACAGCTATTTGGTGAATGGATGCCGTGGAACGCTCACGTCGTAGACGTTCACGGGAACCTTCGGATCAGCGGGCATTTTCAGCAACGCCTCAAGTGCTTTCGCCTTCAGTTCCCGGTCCTCGGCATTGCCCCACACTACCGTCTTTCCGTCCACCAATTTTAGCTCCACCGCGTCCGGCGAAGCAGCCGAGGCAGCGGACATTCTTGCCAGGACATCAGCCGGCAACGTGTCCAGCACGGCAGCGATGGCCTTGAAGAGCTGCGTGTTGCCCGCACCGGCTCCCGCATCGATGAGCGGCAGAGCCACCGCCGACTGATCCGCGGTGGCTCCGAGCTGCACACCATCGACGTCCACCATGACAAAAGAATCGCCCTGCTTAAGCAGCGCTACCGGCACGCGCTCCTCCACGTGGACCAGGAGTTCCGACGGCGGACGGGCCTCGATGGTGGCCGACCGCACCTGCACGAGGGGCTTGAGCAGGTCATTGACGTCCTGCTCCGTCACTTGGGGAAGCGGCTTGCCCTCCATAGGCGCCAAGGCCTCCTCCACCGCATCCACGGTGAGCAGCTTGGTCCCGTCAACGGTGATGGCCCGTACCGCAAGGGCGGGCGAAAAAACGGCGCCCGCAATAATGGCCGCCACCACGGCAGCGGTCACCGCCGCCGTCCAAAGGATGTAGCGGCGGGTCCTGTGACGCTTCGGCTCCGGAAAAGCAATGACGTTGTCGTCGGGAGCGGACTGCCCTGCCGGGGGTCGCCCCGTTTTGGGCTTCCTGGCTGCTGCTGCCTTTGCAGCAGCAAGCTTGGAACCGGCCCCTTTCCTGGCAGGAACTTCCCCGGGTTCCACAATCCGCTCTGCGCTGATGACATCGCCCGGTGCCGCATTGCTCCGCGGGTCCGGGTCGGTTGAAGGCCGCGCGGCGCCCTTCGCAGTGTCTTTCGCAGGCTTGAATGTCGGCTTCCGGGTGCTAGCCATCCAACTGCTCCACGATCAACGGCCCGTAGGCGGTGACATCTCCGGCCCCAACAGTCAGGACAACGTCGCCCTCCCCGGCAACCCCGGCAACCGCGGCCACTGCTTCCTCCTGGCTCACCAGGCGCCCCTTGGAGAGCTTGTCAGCGATCAGGGCGCTGGTAACCCCGGGGATGGAATCTTCCCGCGCCGGGTAGATATCCAGGACCAATGCGGTGTCCGCAAGATCGAGTGCCTCGGCAAACTCAGCTGCGAATTCGCGCGTCCTGGAGAAAAGGTGCGGCTGGAACAGGACATGGACTTTGTTCTGCCCTGCCACGGACCTGGCCGCTGAGAGCGCAGCCCTGACCTCCGTGGGATGGTGGGCGTAATCGTCATAGACCCGCACTCCCCTGGCCTGGCCCTTGAGTTCGAAACGCCGGGAGGCGCCGGTGAAATGGCCCAGGGCTGCAGCGGCCACCTCCGGATCAACGCCCAGTTCAAGAGCCACGCCAAAGGCAGCAGCCGCGTTCAGCGCGTTGTGCCGGCCCGGCACCTGCAGGTCCAGGCCACGATTGGCCCCGTCCACGGTGACCGAAACGCGTCCGGGACCGTCGTCGGAGAGCCGGATGTCGGCGTCGTCGGCTGTTCCATACGTCAGTACCCTCGTGGTTTCCTTCGCGGCTGCGCGCCCGGCAAGCGCGCGCGCACCGGCGTCGTCGGCACACGCCAAAAGAACGCCGTCCGCGGGGAGGAGCGCGGCAAAACTGTCGAAGGAGGCAAAAACGGCTTCGGCCGTCCCGTAATGGTCCAGGTGGTCGGCCTCGACGTTGGTCACCACCGCGATCAACGGACGGTAGTTCAGGAAGGACCCATCGGACTCATCAGCTTCCGCCACGAAGATGTCCGAGGACCCGTGCGCTGCATTCACACCGAGCGCAGGGACGTTCGCCCCAATGGCGTACGTGGGATCAAGGCCCGCCTCCTTGAGCAGCACGGCAACCATCGAGGTGGTGGTCGACTTGCCGTGGGTGCCTGCCACGGTGACCACCCGGTGACCGGCCATGGTCGCAGCCAAAGCCTGGGAACGGTGCAGTACGGGAAGGCCTTGTGCACGCGCGGCGGCGAGCTCTGGATTGTCCTCCCTGATGGCCGATCCCGCGACGATGGTCTGGGCGTCCCCCAGGTTCGAGGCGTCATATCCGACGCTGATTCCAGCCCCTGCCTTGGCAAGGTCATGCATCACCGGGAGGTCCTTGGCATCGCTTCCGCTGACAGGGACACCCCGCGAGACCATGATGCGGGCGACGGCTGACATGCCAACGCCGCCAATGCCGATGAAATGCACGCGGCCCAAGGACTGAAGGGACCTGGGCGATTCGAGGGACACAGGAGTGTGGGTCATGCGGATACCGCTTCCAGGACAAGATCAGCCATCCGCTGATCGGCGTTTCGGATACCAAGGCTTTCAGCTGCCCGGGCCATGGCGTTGAGGCGCTGCTGGTTGGACAGGAGCGGAATGAGCTCGCTCTCCAGCCACTGTGGAGTCAGGTCCTTGTCCGCGACGAGCATTGCACCCCCAGCCTTGACCAAGGCTGCGGCGTTCAAGGCCTGCTCTCCGTTGCCGATCGGCAGGGGAACGAAGACCGCGGGCACGCCCACGGCTGCAATCTCGCTGACCGTGGCAGCACCGGCCCGTGCGAGCAGCACGTCGGCGGCGGCATAGACGGTCTCCATCCCGTCGACATACTCCACCTGCCGGTAACCATCTGCGGCGAGGAGCCCGCCGTCGTCATTCAGTAATGCCTTGCCCGTCCCGGTGATATGCAGGGTCTGGATACCGGCAGCGGCGAGGGCAGGCAGCGCCGCGGCAACGGAGCGGTTGATGCTGGCAGCGCCGGAGGATCCCCCGGTCACAATCAACGCAGGGCGGTCCGTGTCCAAGCCCAGTGCGGTCTTGGCGGCATGCGCCGCAGACGTCCGGTCCAGCCCGGAAATGGCTTTGCGCATGGGCATGCCAACGTGGCGGGCACCGGGTAATTTGGTTCCCTCGAAGGCTACGGCGACGTGCCTGCTGAACCGGGCGCCCACACGGTTGGCCAGCCCGGCTTTCAGGTTTGCCTCATGGATCACGATGGGGATCCGGCGCTTACGGGCGGCGAGGTACATGGGCGTGCAGACGTACCCGCCGACGCCTACCAGCACATCTGCTGCGGCATCATCGAGGATACGCCCGGCCTGTTTGACGGCTGACGAGAGCCGCCCAGGCAACCGCACCAGGTCCATGGAGGGACGTCGAGGGAAAGGCACGCGGTCGATGGTGGCCAGTTCATAGCCGGCCGCCGGTATCAGCCTGGTTTCCATGCCCGACGGCGTGCCGACGGCCAGGATGGCGGCGTCGGGACGCTGTGAGCGGATCGCGTCGGCGATCGCGAGCAGCGGGCTGATATGGCCCGCCGTACCGCCGCCTGCCAGGACAACTGACAACGGCGTGATGGCTTGGTGTGAATCTGCAGTCATGAAGTGCGGGTACGCTTTCGTGCGGCTTTGGGAGATCGACCGGGAATGAATCCGGGGCGTTGCTGCGGGGGCAGCTGCCCCCGGGCCAGAGACAACACTACGCCGACGCCGCACAGTGACATCACCAGGGCTGAACCGCCATAGGAGATGAAGGGCAGCGGGACGCCGATCACGGGCAGAAGCTGGGTGACAACACCCATGTTCATACTGGCCTGGCCCAGCAACCACACCATGATGCCGCCAGCCAGCGTGCGCTGGAACGGATCCGTTTGGCGGACCACAACCCGGAAAATGGCAATACCGAGGATTGCGAACAGGACCAGCACCACGAGGGTGCCAACCAGGCCCAGCTCCTCGCCGATGATGGCGAAGATGAAGTCGTTGTGTGCTTCCGGCAGCCAGTTGTATTTCTGCCGGCTTTGCCCGAGCCCCAAACCCGTCCAACTCCCCTGCGCCAGGCCGTACATGCCGTTGGTTGACTGGAAGTCGAAGTCGAACTGTTCGGTGCAGGTGGCCGAAGGATTACCCAGCCACGACGTGATCCGGCAAATCCGGTTGGCACTGCTGAGGGTTCCCGCTGTTGCACCGGCGGCGCCGATGAGGCCGACGATGGCCAGCATGCGGGCAGGAACACCGGCGAAATACAGTGCAGCCACCATGATCGCCGCAATCACAATGACCGTTCCGAGGTCGTTGCCGAGCATGACCAGCACAATGACAAGGCCCGCTCCCGGGATAACGGGGATAATCACGTGCCACCAGCTGGTGAGGTACTTTTCCTTCCGCGCGAGCACGGCAGCGATCCACACGCACAAGGCCAGCTTGGCGATTTCGGAGGGCTGGATGGTGATGCCGCCTATGTCCACCCAGTTCCGGTTGCCGTTGACGCTGTTGCCGATGACCTGCACCAGGACCAGCAGGACAACGACGATGCCAAAGCCCCACCAGGACAGCCGTTTCATCCAGTTCACGTTGGTCCGCGAGATGACGTACATGGCGATGAGGCCCATGACGCCGAAGGCTGCCTGCTTGAGGGCGTCCGCATACGGTGACTTGCCCTCGGAGATCGCTTCGACGCTCGAGGCCGACAGCACCATCATGACGCCGATGGCTGTCAGCGCCATGGCACACCCGAGGATGAGGTAGTAGGTGGAACTGTTGGGCGCCTTGCTGCGGCCTTCCAGCGCTTCCCAAAACTTCCTCACGTGTCCGCGAAGCCGGACCGGCTGCTTGGCCTTGGTCCGCTGGGAACCGGAGTCACCGGCGTCGGGCTCTTTGCCGCGGCTACGCGTGGGCGTGCTGACCATTGCTACTCCTCGGTGGTCTGTGCCTGCCCTTCCACGAGCTCGCGGACTGCCTGGATGAAAGCGTCGCCACGGTGAGCGTAGGAAGAGAACTGATCCATGGAGGCCGCGGCCGGTGCCATGAGGACGGTGTCGCCCGGGGCTGCCACATCGGCGGCCGAAGCTACGGCTTGGGCCATGATGGTCTCACCGAAAATTGGTGAGGCAACTGCGGTCTCCACTTCCTTAGTTTCACCCTTGGGCTGGAGGATCACGGGGACATCGGGCGCGTGTCGCCGCAGCGAACCTTCCAGGGCGCCGGTGTCCGCACCGATCAGGACAACCGCCTTAAGCCGGTGGGCATGCTCCTTGACGAGGTCGTCATAATTGACGCCCTTGGAGAGGCCGCCGGCGATCCACACGACGTTGGAGAAGGCGGAGAGGGCGGCGGACGCCGCATGCGGATTGGTGGCTTTGGAGTCGTTGACCCAGAGGACGTCGTTCTGCTTGGCAACCAACTGGATCCGGTGTTCACCGGGAAGGAAGTTGACCAGGCCCTGTTTCACCGCTGCCGGTTCCACACCGTAGGCGCGGACCAAGGCAGCGGCCGCCAAGGCATTGGCCACCATGTGCCGGGGCGCTACCGGGCCCAGGTCGGACAGGGCTGCGAGCTCGGCCGCAGAATCCTTGCGTTCGGCGATGAAGGCGCGGTCCACGAGCAAACCGTCCACGATCCCCACCATGCTGATGGCCGGGGTGTTGGTGGTGAAGGCGATCGCGCGGCAGCCTTCGATGACGTCCGCGTTTTCCACCATGCGTTCGGTCTCGATTTGCTCGGCGTTGTAGATTGCCGCCTTCTGCGTGTTCTCGTACACCTTGGCCTTGTCCGCCAAGTAGGACTCATAGGAGCCATGCCAGTCCACGTGGTCCTCTGCAACGTTGAGGCACACGCTGGCCACTGGAGACAATGAATGGCTCCAGTGAAGCTGGAAGCTGGAGAGTTCCACTGCGAAGGCGTCGTAATCCACCGGATCACGCAGGGCGTCCAGGATGGGGGTGCCCACGTTGCCCACGGCAATGGCCTTCAGTCCGGCCGCTTGCAGCATGGATTCCGTCATGCCCACGGTGGTGGTCTTGCCGTTGGTTCCGGTGATGGCCAACCAGTCGGCCGTCTTACGGCCTTCGCGCACTCTTAGCCGCCATGCCAGTTCAACGTCGCCCCACACGGGGATGTGCTTCCGTTTGGCGGCCGCGAGCAGGGCCTGGTCCGGACGCCACCCCGGCGAGGTGACAACGAGTTCGGGCTTTTCGCCTTCGATGAGCGGCAAGCTGTTCACGGCATCCTGCCCAAGGAGGACATCCACTGCACCCACGATCTTGAGGGTGTCGGCCTGGGCGTGTGCCTTGGCTGTGGTGGATGCGTCCACAACCACCACCTTCGCCCCAAGTTCGATGAGCGTGTCCGCGGCGGCAAAGCCGGAGACGCCGATCCCGGTGACCACGACGCGGAGCCCGCTCCAGTCGGAGTCCCAACTGGTGAGCCCCTCAAGACGATCGGAGACTGTTTCCGGGCTTGCGTTCACAGCAGCACCACCCATTCAGCGTAGAAAATTCCAAGGCCGGCAGCGACAAACAGGCCGGCGAGGATCCAGAACCGGACAACGACAGTCACTTCGGCCCAGCCCTTGAGTTCGAAGTGATGCTGCAGCGGCGCCATCTTGAAGACGCGCTTGCCGCCGCTCAGCTTGAAGAAGCCGACCTGGATGATGACGGACAGGGTGATGAGGACGAACAGGCCGCCGATGAAGGCCAGGAGCAGTTCGGTCCTGGAGAGGATCGCGAATGCTGCCACGGCTCCGCCAATGGCCAGGGAACCGGTGTCGCCCATGAAGATCTTGGCAGGAGATGTGTTCCACCACAGGAAGCCCACCAGGGCCGCACTCAGTATTGCGGCGAGGAGCGCGAGGTCCATGGGGTCGCGCACTTGGTAGCAGCCGCTACCCGCCTCCCTGGGGGACCCGCAGGCTTGGTTGTTCTGCCAGATGCCCATGATCGTATAGGCCCCGAACACCATGATGGATGCCCCGGCCGCGAGCCCGTCCAACCCGTCCGTGAGGTTCACGCCGTTGGTGGCTGCCGTGATGATCAGGTTGGACCACAGCACAAAGAGGATTGCCCCCAGGACGGTCCCGCCGAAGGCCAGGTCCAGCCAAGGGATGTCACGGACCAGCGATATCTGCGTGGAGGCAGGGCGCAGTCCGTCTTCGTTGGGGAACTGAAGGACCAGGACAGCGAAGATGATGCCCACGGCGGCTTGGAGTATCAGTTTGGCCTTGGCGTTGAGGCCCAGGCTCCGTTTGTTCGAAATCTTGATGTAGTCATCGAGGAAGCCTACAAAGCCCATACCCACCATGAGGAACAACAAAAGGAGGCCGGACGCCGATGGCCCGGGCGACCGCGGATTCATCAGCCACATGATGAGGTGGGTCACGAAGTAGCTGAGCAGCACGGCCGCCACCACCACGGTTCCACCCATGGTTGGCGTGCCCCGTTTGGTGTGGTGCGAGGTGGGTCCGTCATCGCGGATGAATTGCCCGTAGCTCTTGGCCACCAGGAACCGGATGAACAACGGGGTCCCGATGAGTGCCACCAGGAGGGCGACGCCTGCGCCGATCAAAAGTGCAATCACTGCAGCTCGTTCCCTTCGCTTGCGGCGCCGTTGGCCGCGCTTTCCCCGGTGGGCTCGGCCCGTGGGGGTAATGCTATCCGATCGCCCAAATGCCGCAGCCCAACACCGTTGGAGGACTTGAAGAGGACGAGGTCGCCGGGCCGGAGTTCGCTTTGCAGGATTTCATAGGCCTCTTCCACCGTCTCGGCGAATAGGCACTCGTCGCCCCAGGAGCCCTCTTGGATGGCGGATACGTACATGGCACGGGCTTCACGGCCCACCACCAGGAGGCGTGAGATGTTGAGCCGGACCACCTGCGTGCCCACTGCCGTGTGCTCGCGGATTGAATCGTCGCCGAGCTCCAGCATGGCACCGAGCACGGCCCACGTGCGGCGTCCCTGTCCGAGGTCGGCAAGGGTCCGCAAAGCGGCCCGCATCGACTCGGGATTGGCGTTGTACGCGTCGTTGATGATGGTGACGCCGTCCGGCCGTTCGGTCCGTTCCATCCGCCAGCGGCTGGCCGCCGATTGGGAGCTCAGCGAGGCCGCGATGTCCGGTGCGGGAATGCCTGCCGCGAAAGCCGCTGAGGCTGCTGCCAGCAGGTTGGTCACGTGATGACCACCGATGAGCTTGCTGTGGACCGCAACGGAGGGCCCGCCGTCGGGCAATACCAGGTCAAAATCCGGGTGGCCCTGGGCGTTCACCACCACATTGCGGGCTTCCACTTCTTCGTTCGTTGCCGGGGATGCCGTAAACCCAAGGACCTTGGCCCTGGTCCTGGTCCGCATCGCGGCCACCCTGCCGTCGTCGAGGTTGATGACAGCGGTACCCTCTTCGCTGAGCGCCTCCACCATTTCGCCCTTGGCCTTGGCAATGTTCTCGACGCCGCCGAATTCACCGGAATGCGCCGTCCCGACCACCAGGACCACGCCGATGTCCGGCTTGACCATGTCCGCGAGGTACTTGATGTGGCCGATCCCCGTCGCACCCATCTCGATGACCAGGTAGCGGGTGTCTTCCGTTGCGGCAAAGACCGTCAACGGGACGCCAACCTCTCCGTTGTAGGAGCCCTGCGGCGCTACCGTGGGTCCGGCCTGGGACAAGATGCCCGCCAGGAGGTCCTTGGTGGTGGTCTTTCCCGCGGAACCGGTAATCCCGATCACCGTGAAGTCTTCACCCCGCCCGGCCCGCTTGGCCCGGATCCGGCGTACGGCCTCGGCAGCCAGTTCGCCCATGGCCAGGACTGCGTCATCAACGACGACGGCGGCGTACGGCGTACCGCCGGCATCGGCGACTTCGCGTTCGGTCAGCGCCAAAACGGCACCGCGTTCGAAGGCAGCGGCAACAAAGTCGTGGCCGTCGGCGTGTTCGCCGGGCTTGGCCACGTACAGCGCGCCGGGGGTCGCTTCCCGCGAATCGGTGACGACGGAGGCGGGCACGAGCTCCCCGCTGCCGGTCAGGCGGCCATGGGTAATGTCGGCGATTTCAGCCGCAGTAAATGCAATCATCTCGGTTTAGGACTCTATCCGCTGGTCCGTTGAAACGCTGAATCCCTTGGATGTCAAGGCGGCCCGCAGTTCCACCCTGTCGTCAAGTGCCAGATTGACGCCCTTGACCTCCTGCCACACTTCGTGGCCACGGCCGGCCACAAGGATGGTGTCCTTGGAAGTGGCCAGTTCCACAGCAAGCCTGATGGCTTCGTCACGGGGGTGGGACTCGACAATTTCGCTGTCCAGTCCTTCTTTTTCAACGGCGGCACGTGCCCCCGCGAGGACATCCGCACGGATGGCGGCCGCGTCTTCGTCGTGGGGGTCATCGTCAGTGATGATGACTACGTCCGCGAGTCGCGCGGCGATCGCTCCCATGGTGGGCCGCTTGCCTTGGTCCCGCTGCCCGGTGGCTCCGAAGACCACAATGACCCGTGAACCCTCTTCGGCTGAGCGGACAGCCTTCAACGCGCGGGCAAGGGCATCGGGGTTATGGGCAAAATCCACCACCGCCGCGGGCGCAGTGGAGATCAGCTGCATGCGGCCCGGCACGGAAACCGTGAAGGGATCGTGATGGTCAAGTGCCGCTTGGAGCACTTCAAGGTCAACACCGGAAGCCGCCACCATGGCAGTCGCCAAAGCAGCGTTGGCCACGTTGAAATCACCGGGCAGGCCCGTGTGCACGCGCAGCGACCCGCCGTCCTTATGCATGAGCTCAAATTCCGTCCCCAGTCCGCGGGAAGCAACCGAGGCAACGTGCCAGTCCGCCTCCACGTCATCAGGGGTCGTGGACAGCGTGGTGACCGGAATATCCGCCATGCGTGCCAGTTGGCGGCCCCACCCGTCATCGACCGTCACCACGGCCTGCCGGGCACGCGCTGCCGTGAACAACTCGGCCTTGGTCCGGAAATACTCTTCCATGTCACCGTGGAGATCCAGGTGATCCTGCGTGAGGTTGGTGAAACCCGCGACGTCGAACATCACTCCGTCAACGCGATGGTAGGAAATGGCGTGGGATGAGACCTCCATCGACGCCGCCTCCAGGCCCCTTTCGCGCATGAGCGCCAAGAGGCCGTGGACATCGGTGGATTCGGGCGTCGTGAGCAGGCTCGGGATGGGATCGCCGCCGGCAAGGATCTCGATCGTCCCGATGAGGCCGGGCGTCTTGCCGAGCGCACGCAGCAAGGAATTGATGAAGTAGGTGGTGGTTGTCTTTCCGTTGGTTCCGGTGACGCCGAAAAGGGTGGGGTGGCCACCTTCTGCGGGCTGGCTCCGGTAGATAAGGGCGGACAAACGCCCGACGGCGGTACGCGGCTCCTGGACAATCAGGACAGGAACGGGCTGCTCGCCTGCCAACGCAAGCTGGCGGGCACCGGCGTCGTCCGTCACCACCGCAACGGCACCGGAGTCCACTGCCTGGGGCACGAAGTCGGCCCCGTGGCGCGAGGCTCCCGGCAACGCCATGTAGAGGTCCCCTGGCTCAACAGCCCGGGAATTAAGGGAAATACCCGTCACTCCCCCGCCCGAATCCTGCTCCGGAACGGTGACGCCGAGCACTTCGGCGATCTCCGACAACGGCACGGCCGCTACCGACCGGGGCCGGAACCCGGGCTCCCCGTCGTCGGGCGTCGTGGCGCTGGAATCTGCCTGATGGTGCTCTGACACGTGGTTCTCCAATGGTGCTCAGTGGAACGACCGGCTGGGGGCCAGCGGCGCCCGGTCGGTGTGCGGGATCTGATCCTGGGCCGAAACAGGCGCCCAAGAAGCTTACTTGACGAACTGCGGCAAGCGCGCGGGTGTACCGGTGGACGGCGGGACGTTATAGGTCCGCAGCACTTGGGACATCACGGACCGGAACACGGGACCGTTGGTGATGCCGTAGATGCTTCCCTTCGGGCGTTGCAGGACGACTTCCACAATGAACCTGGGATCGTCCATGGGTGCCATCCCGACCATCGATGCCGTGTAGCCGTCAAAACCGGGGAGCCCGTCTTCACGGGGAGCCTGGGACGTCCCCGTCTTCGCTCCTACCCGGTAGCCGTCGATCGCAGCGTCCTTGATCTGCCCTTCGGTCACGGCGCTTTCGAGGATATCCCGCACTTGCTGCGCCGTTTCCTTGGAGACCACCTGCCGGGGATCCTTGGCCGGCACCTTCTGTTCCACGCCGTCGGGATCGATGTAACTGTCAATGAGCCTCGGCTGGAGCATGACACCGTCATTGGCGATGCTTTGGTAGGCGCGCACCGTCTGCAGCGTCGACTGCGAAACACCTTGCCCAAACAGCACCGTGTACTGCTGGCGGTCGTCCCACTGCTCCGGTTTTGCGAGGATGCCCGTGGCTTCGGCCGGGAGGCCCACCTCGGTTTTCTCGCCGATGCCGAACTTCCTCAGCCAGTCATAGCGCTGTTCCTTACTCAACCTGCTGCCGGCCATGACCGTGCCGGTGTTCATCGACCAGCCAAGGATGCCGGCCAGCGTGCGTTCCTCGGTCCCGTGCTCGAAAGCATCAGTGAAGGTCTGGCCATCGATCGTGTAGGACGACGGGATAGTGAAATGGTCCAGGGGGCTGGACTTGCCTTCTTCGATGACCGCTGCCGCCGTGATCATCTTCTCCACCGAACCGGGCTCGTAAGCGGCAGTCACTGCGCGCACGCCGCGGTCTTTGGCATCGACCTTCCCGGGATCGTTGGGGTCCGGAGCATTCGTATCGGCCAAAGCGATCAGGTTGCCGGTCTTGGCATCCATCACCACAATGACGCCCCATTCGGCGTTGAGCTTGTTGACCTGGCTTTGGATGGCCTGCTGGGCAAAATACTGGATGTCGGTGTTGAGGGTCAGCTTAACGTCGCTGCCGTCCACTGCCGGAGTCAGCTCGTCGGTGGCGACCGGGATCCGCAGGCCATCGGCGCCGATCTCGAAGACACGCTTGCCTTCGGTGCCACGCAGGATCTCGTCCTGGGTTTGCTCGATTCCGGCTTGGCCCGTAGTTCCATCCTGCAGGAAGCCAACAACTCCCCCGGCCACGCTGCCGTTGGGATAGACCCGCTTGCTCACGCCCTCTGCCGAGACTCCCGGGATCCGAAGCTTGGTGATGCGGTCTTCGAGCTCCGGCTTGATGTCTTTGGCCACTACGGCGTACTTCTTGTCGCCGGTCAGTGAGTCCCGCACCTTCGCTACATCGGAACCCAGAAGGGTAGCCAGTTCCGAGATGCCCTGGTCCCTGGTGATTGTCTCAACGGTCTCAGTGTCCTGGTTGTACCGCTTGAAGTCGGAGGTAGCGGTATTGAGGACCTGATCCACCACGATGTTGTAACGGATCACGCTGCTCGCCAGGACTGTTCCGTTCGCGTCGACGATCTTGCCGCGCTCGGCCGGGAGCACTTGGGGTGTGAGCCTGCTGGCCAGGGCAGCTTCTGCCATTCCGCCCATGTCCAGTCCCTGGACCATGAACAGCTTGCCGCCGACCACAAGCAGCAATGTCAGCATGATCCCCAAACCAACCCGGAGGCGCTTCCTGGCCACCGGCACTTTCGTCTTCTTGGTTTTGCCGGAGTTATGCGCCACGTTGGTTCCTTGCTGCTGGCGTTGAATCGGTGGACGGTTGGTTACTGGCCGGGCGCCTTCTGCTGCGGAGCCGGCACGGATCCGCCGTGAAGTTCAGCAGACGGCGCGGCCGGAGCCGCTGAGGCGGCCGGCGGGGTAGCTGCCGGTGCGCTTGCCGCAGGCGCCGACGGTTTCAGGTTCTCCAGCGGCTCCTTCGTAGTCACGGAGGGAACCACATCAAGCTGGCCGGCGATCGCCGGGGGTGCGATCAGGGCCGAGGGATTATCTCCCTTGACCGCGGGAGTGGCTTTGCCTGTAACCGTCATGGTGTTCACATCAATCTGGCCTTTGACAGTGGACTGGACCATTCCCAATTCTGCGGCCTTGGCAGCCAGGTTCTGGGGAGCTTCGAAGTTCTGCTTCTTCTGTGTCAGGTCCTGGTTCTCCTTGGTGAGGGTCGCCGCTTCAGCTTTGAGCTGCACCAAGCGGTACTGCGCGGTGGACACGGAGATATTGAGGACCAGTACCGTCAGCAGTGCCGCAGCCAACGCCAGGACGCACAAAACAACCACGGGCGTGCGGCGTTTGCCGGGTGCACTGTGCACCACGGAAAGCGGCGTGCGCGGCTTCCGGGCGGTGTCCGGCTTGCCCGCGGGAAGGACGCGCGCCGTGTTACCCACAACCGAGGGCATTGTCTTAGCTGCGGCGGTGCTCATACGACTCTCCTCGGTTTGATGCGCTCCACGGCCCGCAACCGGGCAGACGCCGCGCGTGGGTTCTCGGCAATTTCCGCTGGGGTAGGCACCTCAGTGCCTTTGGTAAGGGTCTTGAGTTCCGGCTTGTGCTCTTCCAGTTCAACGGGGAAACCCAAGGGAGCCGAAGATTTGGAACCTGCTTGGAAGACGGACTTCACGATCTTGTCTTCGAGGGAGTGGTAGGACATCACCACGACCCGGCCCCCCAAGGCCGTTGCCGCAACTGCTGCCGGAACGGCCCGCTCCAGGACGTCCAGTTCCTCGTTGACTTCAATGCGCAGGGCCTGGAAGGTTCGCTTGGCCGGGTGGCCACCGCTCTTTGCGGCGGCGGCTGGGACTACGGCCCGGATCTCTTCGACCAGCTCACCGGTGGTCGCAAACGGCTTCTGTTCGCGGGCTCGAACGATCCTGTTGGCGATCCTTCCGGCGAACTTCTCTTCGCCCCACTTACGGATAATACGCACCAGGTCTTCTTCGCTGTACGTATTGACTACGTCTGCCGCTGTCTGGCCCCGGCTGGTGTCCATGCGCATGTCCAGCGGAGCATCATAGGAGTAGGCGAAGCCCCGCTCCCGCTCGTCAAGCTGCAGGGAGGAAACACCCAGGTCCATGAGGACGCCGTGGACTTCGGGAATGCCGAGATCCTCCAGGACGTCGGCTATCTCGTCGTAGACGGCATGAACCAGGTCCGTACGTGCGCTGAAGGGCTCAAGTCGCGCACCGGCAAGCGCCAAGGCCTCTTCGTCGCGATCGATTCCCACCAGATGCAGATCCCCGAAGCGCTGCAGCATGGCTTCGGAATGGCCGCCCATGCCAAGCGTGGCATCGATGACTACCGGCGTTTCCCCGCGTTTCCGTGCGGCTTCAAAACCGGGAGCCAAGAGATTGATGCAGCGGTCCTTCAAGACGGGCACGTGGCGTTCCGATGTCGGCTTCGCCGCGTCCTGCTCCTCCACGCTGCCTCCTCTTTCCTCACTAGCCCTGCTTGCATCTTTCTTGGATCGGATCCCCATCCGCGCCTACCGTCCCGCCGGCCTGGCTCCGGGGAAGTTGAGCCAGGAAAGCAGATCGATGGGCGGCTGGAGATCCCATCCAAGAACAGGAGGACTCCCCCTACCGGCTAAAAGAAGCCCGGAAGATGGTCGTCATCCGTTTCTGAGAAGGCAGCTTCCTTCTCGGCGAGGTACTCATTCCAAGCATCGGCGTCCCAGATCTCGGCCCGGGTACCGGCTCCAATAACAGCCAGTTCGCGGCCAAGCCCTGCGTATGCCCGGAGCGCCGGCGGAATCGTCACGCGCCCCTGCTTGTCAGGTACTTCGTCAGAGGCCCCGGACAGAAAGACCCGAATGTAATCACGAGCCTGCTTGGAGGACAGCGGTGCCTCCCGCATCGATTCGTGAATGCGTTCGAATTCCTTCTGACTGAAGACGTAAATGCATCGCTCCTGCCCCCTTGTGAGGACCAGGCCCGCCGCAAGCTCCTCACGGAACTTGGCGGGAAGTATGATCCGGCCCTTCTCATCGAGACGCGGCGAATGGGTGCCAAGAAACACCGGCCCACCGCCCCTCAATTAAGGTGCCCGCTCATACCCTGCTATGCCATTACCCTCTTATGCGCTCCACTTTACTCCACAAAGCACCACAGTCAACGCAGATGGACGCGTTTCTCCACCACTTTGGGTTTCCAGAGCGGCGCCGTGACGCGGAATTCCCGGCGGTGGGGCGAAGTGGAGGCTCAGACCCGCCCCCGGGCGCGTTGTCCGGGGGCGGGAGCAGCGCAGAACCAAGCGCCTGCCGCCCTGGCCGGGACCGTAGTGGGGACAAGTGGAGTAAGAACGTCCCCGGGGATGAAAGTGGAGGGCGCCGCGGGGCACAGGACCGGGCTGCGGGCCTGGACCGCTGAGCGGGCCATCAACAGAGCCGGCGTTTATACGGGGCGTTCCGTTAAGCAGAGCGGGCCATTAAACAGAAAAAGGGCCCCGCAACGGGCCCGGCAATGATCGGATTCGGGAATGCTCGGATTCAACAAAGCTGTGATTCCAGGAGGTTGGGCGCTCCAATACCCCAGGGCGCCACGCATCAATCGAGGACTTACAAGGTAGGAGGAATCAAGGACCGGCAGGTCGCTGACTCAAGAAGTCGCCTAGGGGCTGACTGAACAAGCTCACTGAAAATGCTGGCTGGCCGCGCAGACTGAACAAGTCGCCCGGAAGCAAGTCGGCTTGGAGGAGGCTGTCAGGCAGCATCCATCAGCGCGTCGGCAAAAAGGCGAACGGTCAGGAGTCGTCCCGGCGGCGTTCGTCCCAGCGCTCTTCGAGGCTGCTCATAAAGGAACTCTTGGACTTGGCCTTGCCCGGCTTGCCCTTCCGCCCTTGGGCGAATGCCGTACCGCGGAGTGTGGCGAAGTACACGCCGGCCCCCATGACAATGAAACCCAGAACTCCCACAAAGATTTGCTGGAGTGACACTCCAACGAGCAACAGAAGGATGCCTGCAATGGCGCCCAGCACACCTATGATGACGTGCCTGGTGGACCAGCTGCGGATGGGATCCGAACCCATGGTGTTGGCAAACTTTGGATCGTCCTCATGAAGCTGCTTCTCAAGTTGTTCGAGCAACTTCTGTTCGTGCTCCGACAGGGGCATCGCGACCTCCTTAAGTCAGCCGGCGTCTGGAAAAACCGTGGCTTGTGCGTCTGTGATTCAGAACGAACAAGCCTGAAAATTCGTTCCCCGTTATCACCGCCGCCGTGGCGGATTTCCCGGGACCCGAACTTTCCGATCAGCAGTCCAGACGATCTGGATATTTGTACTCCTTAGGATAGTTTGTCCAGCGCTGTTCTGAAAGACGGCCTGAGCACACCAGACGGGGGCATTGCGGGCAATGCCGGGGCCGGAGTCATTGGTCTTCCGCCTGCCTCGCCCGTTCCAAGAGAGCGGCCGGCAGGAGTGTCTTTGAACCAAAACGCTCAGCTACCCGGTCAAGGGCCTGCTCGGCAGCCCGCCAGTTGTCGTCCCTGCCATCCAGGCTCAATTGCATGGACGTCCGTGCGGCCGGTTCCAACTGTTCTGCCCTGACGCCTACCAAGCGCACGCTCTGGGCCCTCGGCCCCAGCGACTCAAGCAAACCAACGGCCACCTCATAGATCAACTGGGCACTGTCAACCGGCGTGTGCAGGGTCCGGCTTCTGGTAACGGTGGAGAAGTCCGCATACCGCAGCTTCAAGGCGATGGTACGGGCCAACATGTCCGAGCTGCGGAGCCGGGTGGCGGTGCGGTGGGAAAGCCTCAGCAACTCACGGTTGAGCAGTGCGGGATCAGTGGTGTCCGTGCTGAACGTCTCCTCCGCTCCGATGCTCTTTTCCAAGCGGGTGGGCGTCACGGGACGGGGATCGATTCCCAGGGAGAGCCTGTGCACGTGCTCGCCGGCGGCTCCGAGGACCTTCTTCAAGGACGCCACGGGAGTTGCTGCAACGTCGGCAACGGTCCTGATACCGAGGCGGGCAAGGACTTCGCCTGTTCGGCCGCCCACGCCCCACAAGGCATTCACCGGAAGACTGTGAAGATAGGACAGGGTATCTTCCGCCTCGATCTGCAGGATGCCGTCCGGCTTACACCGCGTGGAAGCTATTTTGGCCACGAACTTGGTGCCGGCGATGCCCACTGAGGCCGTGATGCCAAGCTCGGACTGAACCCGGGCCCGGATCATGTGACCAATGTCCAAGGGGGATCCCAGGCGTCGGATGGCTCCCTTGACATCAAGGAACGCCTCATCCACGCTCAGTGGCTCCACGAGGTCCGTGATGGACGAGAAGATATTCATGATCTGCCCGGAGACCTGGTAGTAGAGCTTGTGCCTCGGTTCGATGATGATGGCGGCCGGACACATCCGCATGGCAATGGCCATGGGCATGGCGGACTTGACGCCGGTCGCCCTGGCTTCGTAGGACGCTGAGAGCACCACCGATCGCTCAGCCGGGAAGCCGACGATCACGGGCTTGCCCCGCAGGTCAGGCCTGCTGCGCAATTCAACGGATACGAAGAAGGCATCCATGTCCACGTGCAGAATGCTTGTCCGGCGCATCTGCTGCAGCAATTCTTCCGGGGTGCGGTGGGACTTCCGGCTATCTCCAGGGCCGGGTCCCGGTACATCGTGCCTCACAACGGCAATACTATGCCCGGCCACTGACTAAACTGGAGGCTCAGCCCGGCGTCAGCCCACGCCAAGCCCGGTGTCACCCCAAGGAAGGACATCCCCGTGAAGCTCTCTGGAACTCCCCGAACGCGAGGGCTCGCCCTGCTCGCCGTTGGCGTTGCCATAACGGCCTCGGCCTGCACCCAGCCATCCGGCGGTTCTGCCGCCCCCTCCTCCGGCACGTCATCCAGTGCTCCCGTTTCGGCGTCACCTTCTGCGGGCAGTGCCTCTGCAACTGCAACGCCCTCCGGAAGCAGCACGGCCCCGGCACCGGCGCCGAGCGCAACCGCTACGGTCGGAGCGCTGGTTGAGGGTTTCCCCCAGCAGTTGATCCCCGTCATGCCCAAGACCTCGGTCCGGTCCAGCAGCTTCGATAAAGCAGCCTCCCCCGCCACGGTGGCACTGGTGGGCACCGTGAAGGCTCCGCCGGAGGGAGTGGTGGAGTTCTACAAGGCATCCTTGGAGGCCCAGGGCTTCAAGGTGGTTCCTGGTCCTGAAGCGGTGGGCAACGTCACGTCGATCGACTTCATCAGGGGCGATGGTGAAACCGTGAACCTGTCCGTGCGGCAGAAGGAAGGCGTTTCCACCTTCACCATTGGCGCCAACGTGGCGGCCGGTTCCGTTAAGTGAGTCCCGTGGAACAACTAGCCGAAGAGCAGTCAGCATTCATCGCAGGCGTTTCGGGAGAACTGACTTCCTTCTTGTCCTCCCAGCAGGACCTTATGGCCCCCATTTCACCGGACGTTGCCCCGCTGCTGGACTCGATCTCCAACCTCGTGTCCGGAGGCAAGCGGATGCGCGCCCTGATGTGTTATTGGGGCTGGCGGGGGGCCGGCGGCGCAGCCGGGGATGACGAAATCCTCACAGCCGGCTGTGCCCTTGAACTGTTCCAGGCCGCCGCGTTGATCCACGACGACATCATTGACCGCTCCGACACCCGGCGGGGCGGCCCCAGCGTCCACAAGCGCTTCAGTCAGCTGCATTCGGACAACGGCTGGGCCCTGGACGCTGAACGCTTCGGTCATGCGGCAGCAATACTCACCGGCGATCTTTGCCTGTCCTTCAGTGAAGAGGCCTTCACGCGCGTGGGACTTCGGGCCGCCGCAGGCACCGAAGCCCGCCGCATCTTCAACCTGATGCGCGCCGAGGTCATGGCAGGCCAATACCTGGACATCCTCGAAGAAGTGGCCGGACCCGTCCGGGACCGGTCCGGCTCGGTAGAGCGCGCCAAGGCGATCATCAGGTACAAATCGGCAAAATACTCCACTGAGCATCCACTCGCGCTGGGCGGGGCCTTGGCGGGAGCCTCAAAGGAACTGCTCGCGGGCTACTCGGACTTCTCGCTGCCCTTGGGTGAGGCCTTCCAAATGCGTGACGACGTTCTGGGGGTCTTTGGGGATCCGGAGACCACCGGAAAGCCAGCCGGGGATGACCTCCGCGAGGGCAAGCGCACTGTATTGGTTGGTTTCGCCATCAACATGGCTTCGGCGGATGACGCCGCCTACGTAGACCAAATGCTTGGAAAACCCGACCTGGACCAGGCTGAAGTTGACCGGATCCGTCACATTGTTGTCGAATGCGGTGCACTGGAAGCCACGGAGTCCCTCATTGCGGACCTTAGCAACACAGCTTTCGCGGCGCTGGAACAACTCCCCTTGGCAGAGTTGCCCTTGACGGCGCTCCGCCGCCTGGCGGAAGCCGCGGTCAGCCGCGCTGCTTAAAGCAGCTTTCCCGGGTTTCGCTTTACTTAAGATGCACGACGGCGGCTGCTTGCCGCCGTCGTGCATCTTCAGTTGTGGCCTTGAACGGGCCAGCTACCACGCCAGGGACTGTGCACGCCGCCGGATTTCGGTCTTACGGCCTTCCCGCAGCGCGTCGATGGGACGGCCACCCAGGGATTCGTCCGGGGTGAACAGCCAGATAATCAGTTCTTCGTCGCTGTAGCCGGCGTCGCCCAGGACGGCCACTGTGCCTTTAAGGCTGTCAACTACATGCCCGTCCTGGATGAACAGAGCAGGGATGGAACGAATTTTCCGTTCACCGCGTTTGATGGCCACCAGCGCCCGCTCATCAAGCAGTCCGTGCACTTTGGTGATGCTGACATCAAGCAGTTCGGCAACATCAGGCAAAGGCAACCAGTCGGAAACAAGGCTTTCTACATTACTCACGGAACAAGGTTGCCACGCCAACCCGCCGCTCGCCTAGCCGACAGTAAAAGGCCCCGCAGGAAAAGCATGCGGCCGGATCGCGGGAGGGCATTTCACTTTTTGTTTTCCGTAATCCAGCGGATTTCTTGTGCCACGGGAATAAGTGTGAGAGATTCACACTGATCACATTCGTATCACGTACATCATTAGTAACATTGGCAACACTGGTAACAGCGGTCACACTGACCATCTCCGCTGCCTAGACGAGGACACCATCCATGACCACGCCCCGCCCGACGAAACGAACCATGAGCATGCCGGTAATCGCGGCTACCACGGCTGCGCTTCCTGCCGTGGTCCTGTCCTCGCTCGCCGTGGCCCAGCCGGCCACCGCAGCGCCGGCTCCGCTTCAGCGCAAGATCCCCGCTACCCTCGCTGCGGCCATGCAGGCCCAAGCGGCACAAAAGGCCGCCGTCATTCCGGCGCAGTCCGTCGCCTCCACGCTGCCTTCGGCGCTGCGACCGATGGCCCCTTCGACGCCGGACACCTACAAGATCGTCAGGGGCGACACCATCAGTGCCATCGCGCACCGGTTCAACCTGGATACGAACGATCTCCTGCGGCTGAACAACCTCACCGCCACCACCATCATTTACCCCGGGCAGACCATCAAGCTCACGGGCAGCGCCCCCAAGCCGGCGCAACCGGCACCTGCCCCGCCCGCCCCGGCACCGGCAACAAACGCCGCCGCGACCTACACCGTGGTTCCCGGTGACACCCTCAGCGCCATCGCGGCCAAGCACGGCGTCCCCCTGTCCAGCATCTTCAGCTGGAACAACCTGAGCGGAAGCTCCATCATCTACCCCGGCCAAAAGATCAAGGTCAGCGGGGGCGGTACTGCCTCTGCGCCGTCGGCCCCGGCACCCACCACGCCGGCTGCGCCGTCGCCGGCCCTCGCCAACACCGGCAGCTACACGATCAAGGCAGGCGACACCCTGAGTGCCATTGCCTCACGCCTGGGAGTCTCCCTGTCCGCGCTCATGAGCGCGAACAACGTCACGGCCACTACCGTGATCTACCCCGGGCAGAAGCTGACGGTTCCGGGCAGCGGGGCCTTGCAGCCGGCCGGGGACACCAAGCCCCTGGTCCCAAGCACCTTCCTTGGCTTCACGTACCCGCCGGCCGTGGTCAGCTCCGCGAACGAAAACAAGGCGCTGTTGAATGCATCGCCGGTGCCCAGCAGGGCCGAGATGAAGACCATCGTTGCCGATACCGCCCGCCGCATGGGCGTCAGCCCGTCCTTGGCGCTGGCATTTGCCGAGCAGGAGTCCGGCTTCGACCAGCGCGCCGTCTCCCCTGCCAATGCCATCGGCACCATGCAGGTGATTCCGTCGTCCGGACAGTGGGCTTCCGACCTGGTGGGCCGGAAGCTCAACCTCCTGGATCCGTACGACAATGCCACGGCCGGTGTTGCCATCATCCGTGCACTCATCGCCACCAGCAAGGACCTGGACACTGCGATCGCAGGCTACTACCAGGGCCAGTACTCCGTCAGCAAGTACGGCATGTACGACGACACCAAGCGCTACGTCGAGTCGATCAAGGCGCGTCAACGCACGTTTGGCTAGACCTGGCCATGCATCATGGACGGGGCCCGGATTCCGCAGGAATTCGGGCCTTTTCCTTGCCTCGATTAGGATCATAGGGTGCAAGAAGCTACGCAGGACCACCTGATCGGCACAACTGTGGACGGGCGCTACCAGGTACGCTCACGCCTGGCCAGCGGCGGAATGTCCACGGTCTATTTGGCGACGGACCAGCGGTTGGAACGCGACGTCGCCCTCAAGGTCCTCCACCCCCACCTGGCGAACGACCAGGTGTTCCTGGAACGGTTGAGCCGCGAGGCAAAGTCGGCCGCGCGCCTCTCGCACCCCCACGTGGTGGGTGTCCTGGACCAAGGGGAGGACGGCCACATTGCCTATCTGGTGATGGAGTACGTCCAAGGCCACACCCTCAGGGACGTCCTCAACCAACAGGGCGCCCTGCCCCCGCGCCTGGCGCTGGCACTGTTGGATCCTGTCATCGAAGGGCTTGCTGCGGCGCACAACTCCGGCCTCATCCACAGGGACGTGAAGCCGGAAAACGTGCTGATCGCCGACGACGGACGCATCAAAGTGGGCGACTTTGGGCTGTCCCGGGCTGTCACGGCCACCACCAGTACAGGGGCATTGATCGGCACGGTCGCCTACCTTGCGCCGGAGCTGGTGATGGGCCAGGCCGCCGATGCCCGCAGTGACATCTATTCCGCGGGCATCATGCTCTACGAAATGCTCACCGGACAACAGCCTTACGCCGGGGACTCCCCCATCCAGGTGGCCTACCAGCACGTCAACTCGTCCGTGGGCAAACCCTCGCAGCTTGCTCCGGGCCTGGCCCCGGACCTCGACGAACTGGTGCAATGGTGCACCGCGGTGGATGCCGAGAACAGGCCGGTGGACGGTACTGCCCTGCTCACGGAGCTGCGGCACATTCGAACCACGCTGAGCGACGAACAGCTCGACCACCGCCAGCCTTCCTCCACACCCGGCGCGATGCCCGCCGTACCGGGCCGCGGGGACGCCATGGATCAGCGCACGGAGTCTATCCGCACCACCGCCGCCCCGACCGAGTTCATTGCACAACAGAGCAATCCCACCACTGTGATGGCTGCTTCCGCCCCGCACCGGCCCGGGCCGGGCGGGATAGTCTCCGGGGTGGATCCGAGTACCCCGCAGCCAGGTAAGCGCGAGCTAAAACGGATGCAACGGCAAGAGGTCAAGGACCGCGCCCGGGCCGCAGCTACTCCGGTCCGTCCGCTGCGCGAGGGCAACCCGCGCAGGCGGGGAGTCATCTGGACGGTTGTGGTGGTGATCCTTGCCGTCCTGGCCGCGTCGGCCGGATGGTTCTTCGGAATGGGCCCGGGTTCACCAGGGACCGTGCCCGAAGTGAAGAGCAAGACCGTAGCGGAGGCACAGCAGCTCCTGCGGACTGCAGGGTTCCAGTCGGAACCACGGGACGTCTTCGACGACGACATCCCGCCGGGCATGGCGGTCGGAACCGAACCGCCGCCCGGGTCCCAGGTCCGGAAATTCCAGCCCATCACGCTCTTTGTCTCCAAGGGGGCCCAGCTCTTCGCGTTGCCGGGCCTGACGGGAGGGACGATGGACGAGGCCAAAGCTGCCCTCAACGCTGCGGAAATGGCACTGGGCAACGTCACCGAAGCCTACGACGACAAAGTACCGGCCGGCGTCGTACTTTCCCAGGACCCTGCGAAGGGCACCGAGGTGCGGCACGGCGCCCCCGTGGCGCTGGTCGTCTCCAAAGGACCCCAGCCCATCCCGGTACCCGATGTCCGTGGCCAGCCGCAGGACGCGGCTGTCCAGGCTATTCAGGATGCCGGGCTGAAGGCTGTTATCGCGCCGGAGACGGTCAACGACAAAACGGTGCCGAAGGGCGCAATCGTCTCGCAGGCTCCCGCCAGCGGAAACCTTTTCAAGGGTGACACCGTGACGCTGACGGTTTCCAAGGGTCCCAAAATGGTGAAGGTGCCTAACTTCATCGGGAAGCAAGCCGACGACGCCGAGCGGGAACTGAAGAAGCTGGGCTTCAAGGTTGACGTCAACAAGATTCTCGGAGGCTTCTTCGGGACGGTGCGCGACCAGAACCCCGTCAACAACGAAGTCCCCGAAGGGTCGACGGTCACCCTGACGGTGGTCTAGCCGAGGACAAACGAAAGGCGCGGCCCGAGGATTCGGACCGCGCCTTTGGCTGTTTGCTGCCGGCGGACCTACCGCTTGGCGAGGGCCCCTGCCACCAGGAATGCCATCTCCAGCGACTGCATGTGGTTCAAACGCGGATCGCAAACGGATTCGTAACGGTCCAGGAAAGCGTCCTGGTCGATCGGATCGGCGCCGCCCAGGCACTCGGCAACGTCGTCACCGGTCATCTCGACGTGCAGGCCGCCGGGGACCGTGCCGAGGGAGTGGTGCACTTCGAAGAAGCCGCGGACTTCATCAATGACGTCGTCAAAGTTACGGGTCTTGTAGCCGTTGGGCGAGGTGACGGTATTGCCGTGCATCGGATCAGTCACCCAGAGCACCTGGGCGCCCGAGGCAGTCACGCGTTCGACGACGGCGGGCAGCTTCTCGCGGATGTTCTTGGCGCCCATGCGGGTGATGAATGTCAGGCGGCCGGGTTCGCGGTTCGGGTCCAGCTTGTCGATCAACCGCAGGGCGTCGTCGCCGGACGTGCCGGGGCCAAGCTTGACGCCGATGGGGTTGCGGACCCGGGACAGGAAGTCCACGTGGGCGTGATCGAGTTCGCGGGTTCGCTCGCCGATCCAAAGGAAATGCGCCGACGTGTCGTAGGGCAGGCCGGTGCGCGAGTCGATGCGGGTGAGGGCCCGCTCGTAGTCGAGCAGGAGGGCCTCGTGGCTGGCGAAGAACTCCACCCGTTTGAGGGCTTCGAAGTCAGCCCCGCAGGAATCCATGAATTTGATGGCACGGTCGATGTCGCGGGCCAGGGACTCGTAGCGTGCGTGTGCAGGGTTCTCGGTGAAGCCCTTGTTCCACTGGTGCACCAGGCGAAGGTCAGCAAAGCCGCCTTGCGTGAACGCACGGATGAGGTTGAGCGTGGAAGCAGACGTGCGGTAGGCCTGCAACATCCTTCCGGCGTCGTGCGCGCGTGACTCAGGGGTGAAGTCGTAGCCGTTGACGATGTCTCCCCGGTAAGCCGGGAGGGTCACGCCGTTTCGGGTCTCGTCGTTCGAGGACCTGGGCTTGGCGAACTGACCGGCCATGCGGCCCATCTTGATGACGGGCATGGCGGCACCGTAGGTGAGGACAACGGCCATCTGCAGGATGGTCTTGACCCGGGCGCTGATTTTGTCAGCCGTGGCTGCCTCGAAAGTCTCCGCGCAGTCACCGCCCTGCAAGAGGAAGGCCTTGCCCTGCGCTGCCGCAGCCAGGCGGTCCCGCAGGACGTCCACCTCGCCGGCAAAAACCAGCGGCGGCACGATCGAGAGTTCCTTGACCGTGGCCTTGAAGACTTCCTGGTCTGCCCATGAAGGCTGCTGGGAAATGGGCAGGTCCCGCCAGGCGTCAAGCCCGGGGTAGTCCGCCGCGCCGCTCTGGGCGGTGCTCGCAAGCGGATCTGCTGCTGATGGTGCGGGGTTCGCGGATAGCTCAGTCACCCTACAAGAGTAGTAGCCTTCGCCGGGGTTGGGGCACTGCTGCCGTAACCCACCCGACGGAAGGCGTCACAGTTTCCCGGAACCCCCGGCAGTGTCATCGCCGGGCTCGGCTACGGGCTCATCGCGGTCTTCGGCAATATCACTCGGCGACTCCTCTGCGGCTTCAACCTTGTGCACCGGCTCGGGCCCCTTGCCCGCCAGCCGTGCTTTGACCACCGCAGCGTATTCGTCCACATATTCCTGGCCGGAAAGCCGCATCAGTTCGTACATGATCTGGTCCGTCACAGCGCGTTGGATGACCCTGTCATCTTCCATGCCGTAGTAGCGGCTGAAGTCCAGGGGCTGCCCGAAGATGATCCCGATCCGGCGGATGTTGGGCAGTCGCTTGCCGATCGGCTGCACCTTCTCGGTGCCGATCATCGCCACCGGTATGACGGGAACCCGCGACTGGAGGGCGAGCCTGGCTACGCCCACCTTGCCGCGGTACAACCGGGCGTCGGGACTGCGGGTCCCTTCCGGGTAGATGCCCAGCAGGCCCCCGGAGTTGAGCACGTCCTTTCCGGCTTGCAGGGACATCTCGGAGGCAGCGCCCCCGGAGCGGTCCATGGGCAGCTGGTTGCTGAGCCTGAAGAACAGCGCCGTCAGCCGGCCCTTGATTCCCTTGCCCGTGAAGTACTCCGACTTGGCCAGGAAGATCACGGGACGGTGAACCATCAACGGGAGGAAAATGGAGTCCGAAAAGGACAAGTGGTTGGAGGCGAGGATCGCGGCACCTGCCTCGGGGACGTTGTCCAAACCCTTGACCCACGGCCTGAACAACAGTTTCAGGACGGGACCCAGGAAGATCCTCTTCATGACCCAATAGAACACGCTCGTCCTCTCACCACCGCCGGCTTGGCTGTTTCCGACCGCTTCACGGCCGGGATTCAACAGCAACCCTACTCCAGTGAGAAATGCGTGGAACAGTGACACGATGGTGCCATGACGGAACGCAACCAACCCGGCGCCCCGCTCGCTTTCCATCACCCGGGGCATGGTGAAAATGCTTCGACGGGCGTAGCCATCTGCCATGGATTCACCGGCAGCCCCCTCAGCATCCTGCCTTGGGCCGAATACCTCGCCGGGCAGGGTTTCGCCGTGTCAGTCCCCCTCCTTCCCGGGCATGGAACAAACTGGCGTGACCTGGCCACCACCACATGGCAGGACTGGTACCGGACGTTCGAATCCAGCTACCTCGACCTCGAAGCAAAGACGGATGCTTGCTTCGTTGCCGGTCTGTCCATGGGTGGAGCCGTGGCACTGCGTGCAGCTTCCAGGCACCCGGTGCCGGGCGTGGTCCTGGTCAACCCCGGCCTTAGCTTCTACGATCGCAGGGTCCGCTACATAGGCGCCCTCAAATACGTCATGCGCACCACCACGCCCATCGAAGAGGAAGCGCCAACGGCCGCAGTCACTGAGGACGGCGATTACTCGAAGACGCCGTTGGCGTCCGTCCACGAACTCAAGAAGCTTTTCGGCCAGGCCACACGCGCCCTCCCCGATGTGAAGGCGCCGGCTTTGGTCTTCAAGTCCGCCGTGGACGGTGTCATTCCGCCAAGCTCCCTCAAAGCCATCACCAAGCACATGGATCAGGAACAGCTGAAGGTGGTCTCGCTGCCAAGAAGCGGACATGTGGCCACCCTGGACGTCGATGCACCGACCATCTTCGAAGCATCAGCACGGTTTTTGCGTCAACATGCCAAGGACAGAGTAGCCTCGGAGACATCATGAAAGTGCTTCCCGATTTCTCGCCCTTCCGCAGCGCCTTCTCCGGTACCGGCCCAAGGGTGGGCGTCGTCATGTCCCACGGGTTCACGGGTTCCCCGCACAGCGTCCGGCCTTGGGCCGAGCACCTGGCGGCGGCCGGTTTTGCGGTTAACCTTCCGTTGCTGCCCGGCCACGGAACCACATGGCAGGACATGGCCACGCGGTCGTGGCGGGAATGGCACAGGGCGGTGGACGATGCTTACCTGGAAATGGCGTCCGAATGCGATTACGTCTTCGCCGCCGGCTTGTCGATGGGCGGCACGCTGGCCTTGCGCATAGCTGCCACCCGGCCCGTGGCAGGAACCATTGTGGTCAATCCGGGAATGGTGCTCGATGACCCGCGGGCCGCAGTTGTTGCGGCCCTGAAGTACGTCGTCAAAAGCACTCCGGCGATTGCCAACGATATCCTCAAGCCGGACCAGGACGAGGGCGCCTACGCCCGGACCCCCGTAGCCGCAGCCCACCAGTTGAAGAAGATGTATAAAGACACTGCGGGAATCCTCCCCCGCATAACGGCTCCCGTCAGAGTGTTCCGGTCCACGGTGGACAAGGTCGTCTCGAATGCCAGCCTGCAGTTCCTGCAGTCGCGGGTCCAGGCTCCTGTTGAAATCAGCTACCTCGACAACAGCTACCACGTGGCCACGCTGGACAACGACGCCCCGGCCATCTTTGCCGGCACGGTGGACTTCATGAACAAACGGCTTGGCGACCTCGCGTCCGGGGACCGCTCGCTGGATAGGGACAAAGCCAATGACCAGGCCTGATCCGGACCCTGCCGACCAGAGCGCCAATAAGGACGACGACGCCGTTTGGCTGGATTTGGTGGCGCGGCTGGAGTCTACGTCGTCCTCCTCCGGGGATTCCGCGGAGGAGCAGGGGCGGCCGGACCCCGGGGCACCCGGCAGTCTACCGCCGGCGCGGAAGCCTTTCAGCGCGTTCGACCCCCTGGGGTTGGCGACGTCTGCGACGCCGGCAGAAGACCCCAACGAGGATCGCCCTGAGCGCCGCAACGGCCAGGAAGAGTCTCCTGGAGGGCCACGGGATTACGAGGTCGACGACGCTGATGACGGCGATTTCGTCCCGGAAGAACCGCCCAGCCTTGCCGGAACCGAACCATTGACCATGCTGGCCTGGCTCGGTGCGGTGGGCGGTCCCATCGCACTCCTGTTCACTGCGATGTTCTGGCGGTCAGCCCCACTGGCGGCCGTCCTGGGGATTGTTGCGGCGTTCGTGGCCTCGGTGGTGTACCTGATCATGCGGCTGCCGCATGAAAAAGACGAGTACGACGACGGCGCCCGTATCTAAAGTGCCTCGGCGCCCGCATCCAAGTGCCTGCGCGGCGCTGCTTTGACCATCGGAGTTGAACGTCGAGGCCGGGGCGTTAGCTGTAGGCCCGTCCGCTGACCCGGGAAAGATCCGCTGCGCCGATCATTCCCGCCCGCGGACCAAGCGCCGCGAGCTCGATCCGGGCCATGGGCCTGAAGCCCCTGCCCGTCAGGTTTTTGGCAAAAGCCACCCTGGCTGGATCGGCGAGGAGGTCGCCGGCGTCGCACAACCCGCCGCCGATGACGAACATGCCGGGATCCAGCGCGGCAGCGAGGTTGGCCAGGCCCAGCCCCAGCCACTCGCCCTGATCTGCGATGAGTTCCCTGGACGTGGCGTCGCCGGCCAGCGCCAGCGCCGTGATGGTTGCCCCGGTGATGCTGTCCGCGTCACCACCGGCTTTCTCCAGGAGGGCGCGGCCTTCCGGGGAATTCGTCTTCACCAGTTGCCGCGCCTCGCGCCCCAGGGCGTTGCCTGAGGCGTACTGTTCCCAGCAGCCACGGTTGCCGCATTCACAGCGGTGTCCGCCGGGGAAGATGATCTGGTGGCCGAATTCGCCGGCGACGCCATAGCGGCCGCGCTCTACGCGGCCGTCCATCACCATGGCGCCCCCGATTCCGGTACCCAAGGTGATGCAGACCAGCCGGCTCTCCCCCTGCCCCGCACCGAAGCGCCACTCCGCCCAGGCGGCAGCATCGGCGTCGTTCGTCAGCAGAACCGGGCGCCGCAGCAGGTTCTGCAGGCTGTCCCTCAGTGGCTCGTTGCGCCAGGCCAGATGGGGACTGAACAGCACCGTGCCGCCGTCGAGGTCCATCCAACCGGCTGCACCGATTCCGACGGAAGAGATGCGATGCCCGGCGCTCAACTCATCAACGAGTTCCACGATGGTGCGCTCCACCGCGCGCGGGTCCGCTCCCGGAGTTGACCGGCGGGCTTCGGCCAGGACGCGGCCGTCGGCGTCCACAACGCCCGCTGCCACTTTTGTTCCGCCGATGTCGATGCCGATGGCAAGTCCCCTGCGGCCAAGATGGTTCCGCCGGGGTGCCCAGGGAACATCTTTGCGGGATCCGAATGAGGGCCGGAGCCCGGGGCGCGAACTGGACCGGTGTTGGGGCATCCCATCATCCTATTCCGCGCGCCTCCGCGAGGAACGCTCCGATAGCGCCGGAAGGCCCTTTATGGCGTGAAGTTGCCCAAAACGGCAGCGAATCCGTAAAGTTACTCGCCAGTAGGTGAAATCGGACACACTTCCTCGAGTCGGCATACTAGAGTGAAAAGTGCCCCTCGCGGCCCGTGGATATCAAAGGAGCTACCGTGCGCGAATTTAGTGTTCCTCCCCTTATTAATGTTTCCCCTGAAACCAACATCACGGACCTTGTTATCCGGGAGGCCGCAAAGGCGTCCAATCCGGCGCTTTTCGCCAAGCTGGACGGTGCAGGTCAGTGGCAGGACATCCTCGCAACGGAGTTCCTGGCCGACGTGAAGGTCCTCGCCAAAGGTCTCATCGCCAGCGGCGTGGGACCCGGAGACCGCGTTGGCATCATGTCCCGCACCCGCTACGAGTGGTCGCTGGTGGATTTCGCGATCTGGTTTGCCGGAGCCGTTTCGGTGCCGATCTACGAAACATCGTCTCCTTCGCAGGTGGCATGGAATCTTGGCGACTCCGCGGCAGTGGCGGCCTTCGGTGAAAGCGCCCACCATGAGAGCGTCATCCGCCAGGCCGTAGCTGCGGAAGACATCAGTTCCGTGGCACACGTCTGGCAATTGGACGGAGCAGGACTCGACGTCCTGCGTGCTGCCGGTTCGGGAGTCTCCGACGAGCAACTGGAAGCCCGCCGTTCGGCAGCCGGTCTCAATGACCTGGCCACGATCATCTACACCTCCGGCACCACCGGCCGCCCCAAGGGGTGCGAACTGACCCACGGCAACTTCGTCGAGTTGTCCGAGAACGCCAGGCTTGCCATCCCGGAAGTGGTCAAGGAATCGGCCAAGACCATCATGTTCCTCCCCCTCGCCCACGTGTTCGCCCGGTTCATCTCCGTGCTTGCCGTGGCCGGTGGAGTCAAAGTGGCGCACACACCGGACATCAAGAACCTGCTGGCCGACCTGCAAAGCTTCCAGCCAACGTTCATCCTCGCCGTTCCCAGGGTGTTCGAAAAGGTCTACAACTCCGCACTCACCAAAGCCGAAGACGGCGGCAAGGGCGCCATCTTCCACCGCGCTGCGGACACGGCGATTGCCTACTCGAAGGCCCGGGAGTCCGGATCCGTGGGGCTGGGACTCAAGCTCAAGCATGCCTTGTTCGACAAGCTGGTCTACGGCAAGCTGCGGGCCGCCATGGGCGGCCAGGTGTCCCATGCCGTCTCCGGCGGAGGGCCGCTCGGTGAGCGCCTGGGGCACTTCTTCCAAGGGATCGGCCTGCAGATCCTGGAAGGGTACGGCCTTACGGAGACCACAGCACCCATCTCCGTCAACCGCCCGTCCCGGATCAAGATCGGTACGGTAGGTGCCCCTCTGCCGGGCAACTCGGTGAAGATTGCCGACGACGGCGAGATTCTCGCCAAGGGAGTGTGCGTGATGCGCGGCTACCACGGGCGAGAGGACCTCACAGCCGAAACGTTCGACGACGGGTGGTTCCGTACCGGCGACATCGGACAGTTGGATAGCGACGGCTTCCTGAAGATCACCGGCCGCAAAAAGGAAATCATTGTCACTGCCGGCGGCAAGAACGTGGTGCCGGCATTGCTCGAAGACCAGATCCGGGCGGACGCCCTCGTCTCCCAGGTGCTGGTGGTCGGCGACAACCGCCCGTTCATCGGCGCGCTGGTGACCCTGGACGAGGAAGCCCTGCCCGGATGGTTGGAGCGCCACGGCCTGCCCTCGACGACATCACTGGACGAAGCCGCCAACCACGCCGTGGTGAAAGCTGCCGTGCAGGACCTCATCAGCAAGGCCAACCAGTCCGTGTCCCAGGCCGAGGCCATCAAGGCTTTCCGGATTGTCGCCTCCGACTTCACTGAAGCGTCCGGCCACCTCACCCCTTCCCTCAAGGTCAAGAGGGCCCAGGTCATGAAGGATTTCGACGCCGTGATCGAAGAGATGTACTCCGCTCCCCGCGCAGGCTGAGCAAGAAATACGCAACCCCTGAAAGGCGGCACATACACGGGAGCCCCGCCGGAACTGTTCTGAACAGTTCCGGCGGGGCTCCTTTGCGCTCCCTGGTTTTCCGGGTCCGGTCGGGCTAGCCCACTACGAGGAGCAAGTCCCCGCCCTGGACCTGCTCGACCGAGGAGATGGCCAAGCGCGAGACCTTGCCGGCCACCGGCGTCGTGATGGACGCTTCCATCTTCATTGCCTCGATCGTGGCTACAGTATCGCCGGCCTTGACCTCGTCACCCTCCTTCACCGTGACCGTGACCGCCCCGGCGAACGGTGCGGCAACCTGGCCCGGCTGGGCGGGGTCGGCTTTCTCTGCAGCCTTGACGTTGCTCACGACGGAGCGGTCGCGGACAACCACGGGACGCGACTGGCCGTTGAGCGTACACATCACCGTCCGCATGCCCTTCTCGTCCGGGTCGGAGACGGCTTCGAGCTGGGCGATCAGGCGGACACCCTTTTCCAACTCGATGACGTGCTCCTGGCCGCGCTGCAGGCCATACAGGTAGTCGCGGGTGTCAAGGACGGAGACGTTGCCATAGGTTTCAAGGCTCTTGAGGTAGTCCTTGGTGGGCCCGGCGAAAAGCAGGCGGTTCAGCGTCTGCTGGCGCGTCTTCGAGTCGGCTTTGAGGGCGGCACTGTCTTCGGCGCTGATCTCTACATCG
This sequence comes from Paenarthrobacter sp. PAE-2, assembly GCF_026013155.1. Lineage (NCBI taxonomy): Bacteria > Bacillati > Actinomycetota > Actinomycetes > Micrococcales > Micrococcaceae > Paenarthrobacter > Paenarthrobacter sp. PAE-2. The sequence goes on from NZ_JAPDNV010000016.1 coordinate 57,372, forward strand.
CGTACCTTGACGCTCCTGCCCTGAAGGGCCTTGGTGCGGAACGGCTCAGGCCAGCCTCCGGGAGGATCTCCAAGCTCGCCGGACAGGAAACCGATCACGGAATCGGGGATGTCGTAGTTCTGCGGGTTCTCGTTGAAGTCCGCAGGATCGGCGTTCAGGCCCACCAAGTGGAGGGCGAGGTCACCGACGACCTTCGATGACGGGGTCACCTTGACCAGGCGCCCGAGGATCCGGTCGGCGGCGGTGTACATGTCCTCAATGGCTTCGAACTGTTCCCCAAGCCCCAGGGCAATGGCCTGCTGACGAAGGTTGGACAGCTGGCCGCCCGGGATTTCGTGTTTGTAGACCCGGCCTGTGGGACCCGGAAGGCCCGACTCGAACGGTGCGTAGACGCGGCGCACTGCTTCCCAATAGGGCTCCAGGGCGCCGACGTTTTCCAGGCTGAGGCCCGTATCCCGAGGGGTGTTGGCCAAAGCGGCAACCAACGCCGACGCAGCCGGCTGGCTGGTGGTGCCGGCCAGGGACGCCGCGGCGACGTCCACCGCGTCGACTCCGGCCTCGACGGCAGCGAGCAGCGTTGCGAGCTGTCCGCCTGCGGTGTCGTGCGTGTGCAGGTGGACCGGGAGGTCGAAGCGCTCGCGCAGGGCCGAAACCAGCTTGGCAGCGGCGGCCGGACGCAGGAGTCCCGCCATGTCCTTGATGGCCAGGATGTGGGCGCCGGCATCGACGATCTTCTGGGCCAGGTCCAGGTAGTAGTCCAGGGTGTACAGGTCCTCTTCCGGATCCAGGAGGTTGCCTGTGTAGCAAAGTGCCACTTCGGCCACTGCCGTTCCTGTTGCCCGGACTGCGCGGATGGCCGGAGCCATCTGGTTCACGTCGTTCAGGGCATCGAAGATCCGGAAGATATCGATGCCGGTCGCGGCGGCTTCGTTGACGAATGCCTCCGTGACCTCCTCGGGGTACGGCGTGTAGCCCACCGTGTTGCGTCCACGGAGCAACATCTGGATACACGTGTTGGGCAGCGCCTGCCGCAAAGCAGCCAAGCGGTCCCAGGGGTCCTCACCAAGGAAGCGGAGCGCGACGTCGTACGTTGCACCGCCCCAGGCCTCCACGGACAGAAGCTCGGGCAGCAATGCCGTCACCGCCGGCCCGGCGGCCACGAGGTCGCGGGTACGGACGCGGGTGGCCAACAGCGACTGGTGTGCATCACGGAACGTGGTGTCCGTAACCGCCAGGGCTTCCTGCTCGCGCAGCGCCTTCGCGAAGCCCTCCGGACCTAGTTCAAGCAGCCGCTGGCGGGAGCCCGACGTCGGCACAGGACCATCGATGACCGGCAGCTTGCTGGCGGGGTCCGACTGGACTTTCAGGTCGCCGTTAGGCTTGTTGACCGTGACATCGGCAAGCCAGGTGAGCAGCTTGGTGCCGCGGTCCGAAGGGATGTGCGACTTAAGCAATTCAGGGCGCTTGTCGATGAAGTCAGTAGCAACGTTCCCGGCGTTGAAGTCCGGATCTGCCAGCACTGCCTGGAGGAACGGAATGTTGGTGGATACGCCACGGATGCGGAACTCGGCCAGGCCACGGCGGGCACGGGCAACGGCAGTGGGGTAATCGCGTCCGCGGCAGGTCAGCTTCACCAGCATCGAGTCGAAGTGCGGGCTGATTTCCGCGCCCGAGTAAACCGTCCCGCCGTCGAGCCGAACGCCGGCACCGCCGGCTGAGCGGTAGCCCGTGATCTTTCCGACGTCCGGGCGGAAACCGTTGGCAGGGTCCTCGGTGGTGATACGGCACTGGAGCGCAGCACCCTTGATGGACACGGTGTCCTGGCTCAGTCCGAGATCGGCCAGCGTCTCCCCCGAGGCAATACGCATCTGCGACTGCACCAGGTCCACGTCGGTGATTTCCTCGGTGACGGTGTGCTCCACCTGGATGCGGGGGTTCATTTCGATGAAGACGTGCTGGCCTGCGCGGGCACCTTCGGTGTCAACCAGGAACTCGACCGTTCCGGCGTTGACGTAGTTCAAGGCTTTCGCGAACGCGACGGCGTCGCGGTACAGGGCCTGGCGGATGTTGTCGTCCAGGTTCGGCGCCGGGGCGATTTCCACCACCTTCTGGTGGCGGCGCTGAAGCGAACAGTCACGCTCGAAGAGGTGCATGACGTTGCCCTCGGCGTCGGCCAGGATTTGGACCTCGATGTGGCGGGGGCGCAGCACGGCCTGCTCAAGGAACATCGTGGGATCACCGAACGCGGCGTCGGCTTCGCGCATCGCGGACTGCAATGCTTCCGGGAGCGCTTCGCGGGTTTCCACACGGCGCATGCCGCGACCACCGCCACCGGCCACCGCCTTGGCGAAAATGGGGAAACCGATCTCGTCCGCTGCGGCAATCAGCTCATCCAGGTCCTTGGACGGCTTGCTGGACTTGAGGACGGGAACACCTGCTTTGCGGGCGGCTTCCAAGGCGGCAACCTTGTTTCCGGCAAGTTCCAGCACTTCAGCCGGGGGGCCCACGAACGTGATGCCGGCAGCCTTTGCGGCGCGGGCGAGGTCCGGATTCTCGGACAGGAACCCGTAGCCCGGGTAAATAGCATCAGCGCCGGCTTCTTTGGCGACGCGGATGACTTCGTCTACGTCGAGGTAGGCGCGGACGGGATGACCCACCTCGCCAATCAGGTACGCTTCGTCCGCTTTCTGCCGATGGATCGAGTTGCGATCCTCGTACGGAAAGACAGCCACGGTCTTGGCGCCCAGTTCATAACCAGCGCGAAAAGCCCTGATCGCGATCTCGCCGCGATTGGCCACCAGAATTTTCGAAAACATGCTTCTCCTGCATCATTGCGGTGGATCGGTCGGTGGTCACAGTGTGTAGTGCCGCCAGCATCAAACACAAATCTTTGTGGCAACCATCACAAAGGATTCGTCATCTGCACTGTATATACGTACGCGCGCGTCCGCTGCGTGATATATCGCAGCTTCCCGATGCGCCCCGTGGCGCGTAGAAATCGGGATTCCGGGAGCACGCAACATATGATGTTGAAGGGGCTTCGGCAAGCCCCGGCTCCGATTATCCCGGAGTTGAAAACAGCGCGATACGGCAACCGGCGTTAGGTTTTGGGTAACAAGTGCAAGTAGTCAGCATCAGCAGCCTCAAGGGCGGCGTGGGAAAGACCTCTGTGACCACCGGCCTCGCTTCTGCGGCCCTCGCGGCAGGGATCTCCACACTGGTAGTGGACCTTGACCCCCACGCTGATGCCACCACAGCCCTCGGCGTCCAACCCAACGGAAAGCTCGACGTTGGCCGGATGCTCAAGAGCCCCCGCAAGGCAAAGCTGGCAGAGAACGTCTCCCCCAGCAGCTGGATTGCCAACGGTTCCACTGACGGCACCTTGGACGTTGCGGTAGGTTCAGCGTTGACCGGAATCTATGATCGCCCCGACCTCGGCCGACGCGATCTCCGGAGGCTCTCCGGAGTTCTCGCCGGGACATCCAGCTACGACTTGGTGCTGGTTGACTGCCCGCCGTCCCTCAACGGGCTGACCCGCATGGCCTGGAGTGCCAGCGACCGCGTAGTACTCGTTGCCGAGCCGGGGCTCTTTTCCGTTGCGGGAACCGAGCGCACCATGCGTGCCATCCAACTGTTCCGGCAGGAGTTTGCCCCGAACCTCGCACCGGCGGGCATCGTCGCCAACCGTGTGCGGACGGGCTCCACCGAGCACACGTTCCGGCTTGCCGAGATGGAGTCAATGTTCGGTGATCTGCTGCTGACCCCGCACATTCCGGAGCAGGCCAACTGGCAGCAGATTCAAGGCGCTGCACATTCCGTCCATCACTGGCCGGGCGACTCCGCCAAGAACGCCGCGAAGCTCTTCGACGCCCTGCTGGAGAGCCTCCTGAAGAACCAGACGAGTTTCAGGGACCGTCGGCAACGCCAGTAAAGAGGCAGAAGACAGAAGAAAGCCGCCCCCGACAGACGTCGGACGGGCGGCTTTCTTCTGAAATCGGAGTTATCCAATCCGACGCGCAACGCGCCGCTTGCTCAATTCGTCGTCAGGAAAGGACTGCTCCGCTGCATGCTCACTCGGTAGAGCGGCCAAACTTCCTTCAACTTCACGCCATACGCGTCCCACGGCGATTCCAAAGACGCCCTGGCCGCCCTGGACGAGATCAATCACTTCATCCGCCGACGTACATTCGTAGACGCTCGCGCCGTCGCTCATCAGTGTGATCTGCGCAAGGTCCTCAACGCCCCGCTCGCGGAGGTGTTCAACGGCAGTACGGATTTGCTGGAGGGAAACGCCGGTGTCCAGAAGGCGTTTGACGACCTTGAGCACAAGGATGTCGCGGAAACCGTAGAGCCGCTGGGAGCCTGAACCCGCAGCTCCGCGGACTGCCGGCTCTACCAACCCGGTCCGCGCCCAGTAGTCGAGCTGGCGGTAGGTGATGCCGGCGGCTTTGCATGCTGTGGGGCCGCGGTAGCCGGCGTCCTCGTCCAGCACGGGAAGGTCCTCGGTGAAGAGCAGACCTTGGGCGCCGGCTGCGGGCGCAGCAATGCCGGACGGGGCCTGCTTCAACTCGCCTGCTTCGCCTTTCGGACTCACGTGACCTCCTTGTTGTCAGCTCCCCTGGGGATGGTGCGCACACTTAACACGAACGCCGAAATTCAGCCGTGTAATTCCCACAAGTCCGCACCTTCCAGTGTGACTTGCGTCGCGAGCGTATGCAACGGGAACTTGATACTTCGACGTTAGGCCCGCGAGGGCCCTAGGTCAAAGACGTTGGGCTCCAAAAGTGGTCGTGTCGAAAGTTTCACCCTCAACTTTAGGTTGAGGGTCAGTTAACCTTCGAAATCCTCGGGCTCGACGTCGTCAAGGAACTCCCGGAAGCGGCGCAGCTCCCTTTCCTCATCGACGCTGGGATCCAGCTCGGAGTCCTCGCCCTCATCATGTTCGGTGATACGGACCCCGGCCTCCTCCATCACGGCATCGGCGCACCAGATGCGGCACTTTGCGCGCAAGGCCAGGGCCAGGGCGTCCGACGCACGGGAGCTGACCACCGTGCCGTCGTCGAACTGCAGCTGTCCGTAGAAGATGTTGTCCTCCACCGCCACAATATTGACGCTGATGATGGAATGACCGAGCGATTCAACGACGTCGATCAGGAGATCGTGGGTCATGGGCCGGGGTGGAACCACACCTTGCTGGGCGAGGGCGATCGCGCTGGCTTCTGGGGTGCCGATCCAGATGGGAACGTGGCGCTCACCCTTGAGTTCGCGCAGGAGGACCAACGGCTGATTGGAGGGCAATTCGATCCGAACACCCACGATTTCAACTTCGATCATCAGGAGTCCATCCTTGAGATGCGGTGGTGAACAAGCGCCCTGTGCAACGTCAGGCAAAGATCGCTGATTTCACGGGCTGCCTCGGCCGCCCTCGCCTGCGAGGCGGCGTCCCTGCGGGAAGTGAGCGGAGCAACGGCACGCTCCACCAAACCGAACTCGCGATCCGCAGCGGCCTGGAACGGCCTCAAGTGGCGAGGTTCCAAACCGTGCACTTCGAGCTGGACGCAGGCACGCGCAACCTGGAGGGCATGCTCGTCGAATTTACCGTCTTCGTGGCTGATCAAACCGAAACTCAGGAGCGACTCAAGCAGGCCGGCGCTGGCACCGGACTCCGTGCGGAGCTGTTCTTCGGTCAGGGTACGGGCACGGCCCTGGATGTCCGCGGCCATTTCAGCAGTGACCACCCGGGGCGAGACCGTCACACCGGGGGGCAGGTTGTCCGGGCGTTCCCCTCGATCGATCGCGTCAAGGTAGTCCTTGATGACTTTTAAGGGCAGGTATTGATCGCGCTGCAGGGCGAGGACAAAACGAAGACGCTCAACATCGCTGTCCGCATACTGCCTGTATCCGGCAGGAGTCCGCTTGGGGTTGATCAGCCCCTTCTCCTCGAGGAAACGGATCTTGGACGCGGTCATTCCCGGGAAGTCGCCGCTCAGCTGCGCCAGGACTTCCCCGATGTTCAGGACCTGGGGTCCGCGACGTTCCGGCTGGGCCATTGCCACAGGCAGGTATCCCGGGGTCAGACGTGGCCCGCGGGGCGGCTGGGGCTCAGGTAGTAGGTCAGCCGGAACTTGCCGATCTGGACCTCGCTGCCCGTCTTGAGCTGCACACGGTCCACGCGGTCATGGTTGACGTAAGTACCGTTCAGGCTGCCCATGTCAACGAGCTCGAAGCCTGCTGCACTCCGGTGGAACTCAACGTGCTTGCGCGACACCGTGACGTCGTCCAGGAAGATATCGGCATCCGGGTGCCGGCCCACCGTGGTGGTGTCCGCGTCGAGCAGGAAGCGCGCGCCCGCATTCGGTCCGCTGTGGGCAATCAACAGCGCGGAGTTGGGCGGCAGGGCGTCTACAGAGGCACGCTCCTCCGGCGCCAGCTTGGGAGCGATGCTTGGCTCGTCCCACGTTGGCGTGATGCTGATGGAGGTGGTCTCCGACGTCGGCTGTTCTTCCGCGCCGTTTCCGGCATTGGCTTGGTTCTTGTCGCCGCCAACCATGGAACTTCCTCCTCATCCGCCGGCAGTTCCAAAACCTGCCGGACACATCCACCTCCCGGTAACCGCCGGGCAAATCGGTTGCTGGCCCGCCGTCCCGCTTCCCACGAGGGAAAATGCAGCAGGGCGGGCCAGATAACTTTAGCCTACCTGTTGTTCGTACTCCGATGCACTGAGCAGGGATTCCACCGCGTCAGCTTCGGCCAGCTTTACTTCAAAAAGCCACCCCTCACCGTATGGATCGGAGTTGATGAGTGCCGGATCCTGGTCCAAGGCGTCGTTGCGGTTGATGATTTCACCGCTGACGGGCGCATAAATATCGCTGACGCTCTTGGTGGATTCCACTTCCCCCACCACATCATTGGCGGTGATCTTGGTGCCTTCCTCCGGCATCTGCGCGTAGACGACGTCGCCCAGGGCATCCTGCGCAAAGTCGGTGATGCCGACGCGGACTACGCCGTCAGCATCCGGCTCCGATACCCACTCATGTTCTGCGGTGTAGGAAAGATCGGCTGGAATATTACTCATGGGTCGCCTTTCATCGGGACGTTCATGAACCTCGACGGCGGGCCGGGCATCCGGCCACCGCTGAAAGTATAGGCATAATTGCCGCTTTTCCGATGAGCGCAGGGCAGTGGACCGGACGCCAAAAGCCCGGCACGGAAACAGAACCGTGCCGGGCTTTGCCGTGGGGGCTTCGTCATGGGGCCGTCCGGCCTAGCGGGCTGCCGCCTCCCGGGGTTCACTCCCGACGTCGGCCGTCCCGGCAGGTGCCGCCGACACAGGGTTCGGATCAGCGGCGTGCGGATCAATAGTGTGCCGGTCAGCAGCGTTCAGGTCAGTGGTGTGCCGGTCAGTTGCGTGAGGGGCAACAGTCCGGCGGGCAGCCGCGCCGGCGGCGACCATGACCGCGAGGGCCGCGATGGTGATTCCCGCACCGGCCCAGATGGGCGAGGTGTAGCCCAGCCCGGCGCTGATGGTCACTCCCCCGAGCCAGGCACCGAGTGCGTTACCGAGGTTGAAAGCCCCGATGTTGGCGCCGGAGGCGAGCGTGGGGGCCGACGAGGCGAAGTGCATGACCCGCATCTGCAGACCGGGCACAGTGGCGAATCCGAATCCGCCCATGAGTGCCAGTGACACCAGGGTGGCGACCGGGTTGGCGGCGGTCAGTGCGAAGAAGACCAGGACTGCAACCAGGCCCGAGAGGATGAGGATCAGGGACTTGTCCAGTGCTTTGTCTGCCGCTTTGCCACCCAGGAAGTTTCCAACGAACAGGCCTGCTCCGAAGAGCACCAGAAGCCATGGGACGGACGTCGAGGCAAAACCGGAAACTTCGGTCAGCGTGAAGGCGATGTAGGTGAAGGCGCCGAACATGCCGCCGAACCCGAGGATCGTGACCAGGATGGAGAGCCACACTTGGGTGGACTTGAACGCACCCAGTTCGCTGCGCAGGCTCTTGGCGGCCGCGGCGTCCTGCTTGGGAACCAGCAATGCGATTCCCGCCAGGGCCACGACGCCTATGAGGGTGATGGCCCAAAAGGTGGAGCGCCATCCGAAGTTCTGGCCAAGAAGCGTTCCAAAGGGAACACCCAGCACGTTGGCGGCAGTCAAGCCTGTGAACATGATGGCAATGGCGCCGGCCTTCCTGCTGGCCGGCACGAGGCTGGCCGCTACCACCGAACCGATGCCGAAGAAGGCGCCATGGCAGAGCGCGGCAATGATGCGGCCAATCAGCATCATCGAATAGCTCTCCGAAACAGCGGAGAGGAGGTTCCCTGCAATGAACAGCACCAGCAAGCCGATCAGCACAGGCTTGCGGGGAAGCTTGGTGACAGCTGCCGTGACCACCAGGGCTCCGACCGTGACGCTTAGTGCGTAGCCGGAGATGAACCAGCCGGCCGACGCTTCGCTGACGCGGAAATCGGCCGCCACCTCGGGCAGGAGACCCATGATGACAAACTCAGTCAGCCCAATGCCGAATCCGCCGAGGGCAAGGGCAATCAACCCTGCGGGCATAAAACGCTCCTTAAATGGAATGGCTCCCTTGGAAGTGGAAGTGCGTCGCCGGGAACCGTAGAATATTAGTTGCAGACGCTGTATAAATAGTTGCACACGCTGTGTATTTGCGCAAGCAACTACTTTGCCGTCTGCACCGGACATTCCGAACATGAGGCAGGAGCACAGGAGACATGGGCATCAAGGATGACGCCGTAGAGGTACGGGCACAGGGATGGCGCACCCTCGCGGCCCTCCACGGAAGCATCGAAACCGAACTGGAGAAAGCCCTGCAGGCCTCCAGCGAGCTCTCGGTGGTGGAGTACACGGTGCTCGATGCCCTGAGCCGCCAGGACGGCTGGCACATGCGCATGCAGCAGCTCGCCCGGGCCACAGCCCTTTCAAGCAGCGCTACCACGCGCCTCGTGAACCGCCTCGAAGACCGCGGCCTGTTGACCCGGATCCTCTGTGCGGACGATCGGCGGGGAATCTACACGGAATTAACCGCGGCGGGACAGCAACTGCTGCAGAAGACCAAGCCGGTGCACGACGACACTCTCGCAGCAGCTTTGCAGGCAGCGGAGGAGGTTCCCGAACTTGAACCGCTCGTCCGGGCGCTGGGGGCACTGCAGCACGTCTAGGGCGTTAACGGCCAAAGGCCGGAACTCCGCATTTCTGCGTAGTTCCGGCCTTTTTGGTCGGGCTGACAGGATTTGAACCTGCGACCCCTTGACCCCCAGTCAAGTGCGCTACCAAGCTGCGCTACAGCCCGCTGGTTCTACCGTTCTCCGCCAAGGTTTTCCTCCGAAGAGTCCTTCCTAAGCAGTCCGGCCGAACCACCTCCAAAAGCTTACACGACGTTGGAGGGTGCTTGCGCCATCAGAGCCAAAGTCGCCTGTGATGCCCGTCTCATTTAGCGTTTGCGGCCCCGTTTTTCGCGGACGCGCATGCTGACCTCGATGGGTGTGCCCTCGAAGCCGAAGGTTTCACGGAGCCGACGCGTGATGAAGCGGCGGTATCCGGGATCCAGGAAGCCAGTAGTGAACAGGACAAACTTCGGCGGACGGCTCGAGGCCTGCGTACCGAAGAGGATGCGCGGCTGCTTGCCACCGCGAACCGGGTGCGGATGGGCCGCCACCAGCTCGCCAAGGAACGCATTGAGGCGCCCCGTGGGGATACGGCGGTCCCAGCTCTCCAACGCGGTATCAAGGGCAGGAACCAAGCGGTCCTTGTGCCAGCCCGTCTTGGCGGAGATGTTCACGCGGGGCGCCCAGTCAACATGGGCCAGGTCCTGTTCGATCTCGCGTTCGAGGTAGCGGCGGCGTTCGTCGTCCAGCAGGTCCCACTTGTTGAATGCCAGGACCAGGGCCCGGCCGGATTCGATCGCCAGCTGCAGAATGCGGACATCCTGCTCGCTCAGCACTTCGTCAACGGCAAGAAGCACGACGGCGACCTCCGCCTTTTCCAGCGCGGCCTGCGTCCGCAGGGAGGCGTAGAAATCGGCACCCTGCGCCATGTGCTGGCGTCGGCGGATACCGGCTGTATCCACGAAGCGCCAGGTGCGTCCACCCAGTTCGATGAACTCATCCACGGGATCACGCGTGGTTCCGGCCAGCGGGTCCACCACCACGCGTTCCGAGCCTGCAAGCTTGTTCAGCAGCGAGGATTTGCCGACGTTGGGACGGCCGATGAGGGCAATGCGGCGGGGGCCGCCGGAACGGTCCACACCCTCTACCTGCGAGAACTCGGGAAGGGTGTCCATGACGTGGTCCAGGAGGTCGGCAACGCCCCGGCCATGCAGTGCTGAAACCGGGTACGGCTGGCCGAAGCCAAGTCCCCAAAGTGCTGCGGAGTCGGCCTCCTGCACAAAGTCGTCAACCTTGTTGGCCACCATGATGACCGGCTTCTTGGACTTGCGGAGCATCTTCATGACGCCTTCGTCGGTGGCAGTGGCGCCAACCGCGGAGTCAACAACGAACAACACTGCATCGGCCAGTTCCACGGCCATTTCGGCCTGGTCTGCCACCCGGGCGTGGATGCCCTTGGCATCGTGCTCCCACCCGCCGGTGTCCACCAAGGTGAAGTTGCGACCGTTCCAGCGCGCGGAGTACATGACACGGTCGCGGGTCACGCCGGGGGTGTCCTCGACGACCGCTTCGCGACGGCCCAGGATGCGGTTCACCAGCGTGGACTTGCCCACGTTCGGCCGGCCGATGATGGCCAGGACGGGGTCAAGCTTGAGGGGTCCCTCTTCGCCTTCGTCGTCGTAGTCACCGCTAAGCAGGGCGGCGTCGTCTTCGTCGAGATCGTAGTCGTCCAGTCCCGCCCGCAGTGTGGCCGCGCGAAGTTCGGCTTCCTCGTCATCCAGGGCAGCCAGGTTCTCGGCCACCTGATCGGTGCCGGTGGGCGTGTATTCGTCGTCGCCGGCGCCGTGGTGGCCGGATTTTTGAGTCGTATCGCTCATTGCACTTTTCCTTAGTGGTGGTCTGCCGGGGTGCCGGCTACTGCGGTGGGACGGTGGTCCGGATCAGGGGTGGCCCTTGGAGCTTCCGGAAGGGACTGACCGGTGTTGCGGACTGCTTCCTGGACGTGTCCGGCCAGGGCACTGCGGATTGCTGCCGCCGCCCTGTCCATTGAAGCACGCCCGGATTCGCCCTTCCGTCGCTGGACGGTGAGTGGTTCGCCGAAGCTGACATACAACGTGCGGCGCATAGCAGGTATATGGTCGCGGTGCTCCCGGCCCTGCCGGGTTCCCAGGATGGCGACGGGGATAACGGTGGCTCCCGAGTTCAACGCCAGCCACGCCACACCATTGCTGATGCTTTCCGCGGCCCCGCTCCCCCGGGTACCTTCGGGCAGGATGCCAACGCACCGGCCGGCGTCGAGCAGTTGCCTGGCCAGCTGCAGGGTGGTGCGGTCCCCGGTCCGGTCAACCGGAAGCTGCCCTGATGCCCTCAGGACCTTGCCGAGGAAACCCTTGAACATCTCCTTCTTGACCAGGATGTGCATGGGCCGCGGGGCAGCCCCGAACATCACCGGTCCGTCCAGGAAACTGATGTGGTTGCCGGCGAAGATCACGGGCCCGGCTGCCGGGATGTTGCTCTTTCCCGTGATGACCGTGCGGTAGAGGACGTGATCGAGGAACCAGCCCACGGGACGGCTCCAGGCCCGGCTCCACGTCGCGGGCAGATTGTTGCTAGTCGCCATAAATGACCTTGCTGACAATCGCCAGTGCGGTGTCCACGGTCTCCTCGAAGTCCAGGTCGGAGGAGTCCAGGGTCACCACGCCATCGGCGGCCTGGGTGAAGTTGACCACGGTGGAATCCTTGGCATCGCGCTGGATAACCTGGGCAGCCAGCTGCTCTTTGGTCTGCGTACCGCCCAGCTGGATACCCCGACGCCGGAGCCTGGCTTCCTCGCTGGCGGTCAGGAGCATGCGGACCTCGGCGGCGGGCGCGACAACGGTGGTGATGTCCCGCCCCTCCACCACCATGCGGTGGTGGTGCTGGTCGATCAGCTGGCGCTGGCGGCGGATCAGCTCCGTCCGCGCTCCCAAGGTGGTGGCGACTGCACTGACCGACGATGAGATCCGCGGATCCCTGATCTCCTCAGTGATGTCCGTGCCGTCAACAGCCACGTATTCGGTGGCCGTACTGGTACTGATCTCCAAGGGCATGGCCTTGGACGCTTGCTCCACAGCGGCGCCGTCGTGGAGGTCCACTCCGGTCTTCAGGCAGTACCAGGTCAAAGCCCGGTACATGGCGCCGGTGTCGAGGTAAGCGAGCTTGAGGCGCCGGGCCACTTCCTTGCTCACACTCGATTTTCCTGACCCCGAGGGTCCGTCGATGGCAATCACCAAGGGCTTGCCGGGACGGGCAACCGTCTCCGGGCCAAAGAATTCACGCGTCATTACTGCAGTACCCGCCATCCACGGTCGGTCAAAGCTTCAACAAGGAGGTCGTGTTTGTTGGGCAGGACGGAAAGCTCCACCATGCCCACGTTCTGCCCGGAGGAATGATCGAGCCGAAGGTCTTCGACGTTCACGCCGACTTCGCCGATCTCCGTCAGGAGGCGGGCGATCTGGCCGGGTTTGTCGTCCACCAGGATCGTCAGCCAGGAGTACGCCTGGGGCGGTCCTCCATGCTTGCCAGGAATCCGGGCCTGCCCGGCGTTGCCTTCGCTGATGAGTTGGGCCAGGTCCAGGCGGGCACCGGGGGCCAGGGGGGACTCCAGGGTACCGATCAACCGGTTGAGGTCTTCACGGACACCGTGCAGGATGCTGACCACTTTCCCAGCATTGCCACCCAGGATCTGAACCCACAGCGTGGGGTCGGACGCAGCAATCCGGGTAGTGTCCCGCAAGCCGTTTCCCGCCAAGGACAATGCGTGCAGCGGTGTCCCCTGCAACCGGCTCGCCAGCAGCGATGACATGATCTGGGGCAAATGCGACACCAGGGCCACGGCTTCGTCGTGTTCATCAGCGGTGAACTGGGAGACGATCGCGCCGAGGTCGCCGGCCAGCGAACGGGCAACCTGCAGCGCTGCCGCGCCGGTTTCTTCCGTGGGGCAGATGACCCACGGCATGGACGTGAACAATTCACCCCGCGCAGCCACAGGACCGGACTTCTCCCGGCCCGCCATGGGATGCGTGCCTACGTAACGGGAAAGGTCCACGCCGCGTTCGCGGAGTTCGGCCTGGATGCCGGCCTTGACGCTGGCGATGTCCACCACCACTGATTCCGGGTAATCGGCCAAGGCCTTTTCCACCACCTGCGCCGTGACGTCCGGCGGAGCAGCCACAACCACCAGCTGGGGTGGACCGTCCAGTTCCTCCAGTGGCCTGCCCGCACCAATATCCACGGCCACAGCCTGGTTGGTAGGCGAGGTATCAAAGAGGAAAACCGGTACGCCGCGGCCACGCAGGCCGAGGCCAATGCTGGCGCCCAGCAAGCCCGTGCCGAGGATGACGACGGGCCCGTCCAAGTGGCCGCGGCCATGCGCGCGGAATGCCGACATAGTTTAGAGTCCCACCGCTGCCATGAGGTGGCCGATCTCCTGCTTGCCGAGGTTGCGGATGCTTCCCTGGCGCTGGTCGCCCAGGCCGATGGGTCCAACCTTGACGCGGACCAGTCGCTCAACCGGGAAGCCCACGGCGTCAAACATGCGGCGGACGATGCGGTTCTTGCCCGAGTGGAGGACAACCTCAATCAGGACGTGGCCGGGCGTGGAGTCAACCAGCCGGAAAGAATCCACCGCTGCGATGCCGTCTTCAAGCTCGACGCCGGACTTCAGCTGCGCGCCCACGCCCTGCGGGAACGGCCCCCGCACCTGGACCAAGTAGGTCTTGGGGACCTCGTAGGAAGGGTGGGTCAAGCGGTTGGCGAGTTCGCCGTCGTTGGTCAACAACAGCAGCCCCTCGGTGGCGACGTCCAGGCGGCCGACGTGGAAAAGACGTTCGCCCTTGTTCTTGTTGGTCTTGAGGAAATCGCTGATGCAAGGCCGGCCCTCGGGGTCCTCCATGGTGGAAACAACGCCCTTGGGCTTGTTGAACACCATGTACACGAGGGTCTCGTCGAGCTGGATGCGGATCCCGTCAACGTGGATCACGGCGGATTTCGGGTCCACGCGGACGCCGAGCTCGGTAGTAACCTGTCCGTCAACCTCGACGCGTCCCTCGAGGATCATTTCCTCGCAGACGCGGCGCGATGCCACGCCGGCCTGCGCCATAACTTTCTGCAGGCGCACGCCGTCAGCATCGTGGACTTCGGACTGCGGGACTTCCTGCCGGGGACCCCGGTTGCCCGCAGGCTTGCGGACAGGGCCCAGGTTGCGGCCGAATCGCTCGCTGCCGAAAGCCTTGGAACCGTACTGCTTGGCGTTGCCGGGCTTCTTCTTGGGCTTCAAGGCCCCGGGCGTTCCGGGAGCCTTGCCGTAGCCCGGCTTGTTGGAACCTGGCTTGCGGAAGGGCTTGGCCGGCTTCGCGGCCCTGAAGCTATCCGCCGTCGTGGGGTTGTCGGGATCGAACGGCCGTTCTTCCCGGGGCTTCGCAGCCTTGAAGGGGCGGCCTTCGCCCTGATTGAAGGAGCGCTTACCCGCACCGGCGTTGCCGCCTCGCTGGGTGAAACCGGAACGGCCTGCGCCGCCCTGTGCTCCATTGCGTCCGGCGCTGTTGCGTCCCGAACCGTTACGTGGTGAACCCTGGCGTCCCGCCTGTGTCATGACCCGTCCTTGTGTTGTTATGGCCGGCATTGGGTGTTGGAACCAACACTAGCCAGCCGGGCAGGTGTAGTCTGCCCCTTGCTGCTCCGGCACGCATCACGCGTGCCATGGAATTCCGTATTAAATTACTTCGTGCCGGCGGAGGATGTCCTCACATCCGGCTGGCGTCGTAGTACTCCTCGATTCCTTCCAAACCGGGAAGGTGCGGAGCCAGCTGGGGCAGTTCAGCCACCGAGCCGATTCCCATCCGCTCCAGGAAGTAGGAGGTGGTCCGGTACAGGATTGCGCCGGATTCGGGATCGTTCCCGGCGTCCTCGATCAACCCGCGCTGGGTCAGCGTCCTGACGACGGAATCGACGTTAACGCCGCGAATTGCCGAAACCCTCGCCCGGGAGACAGGCTGCCGGTAGGCAATCACCGCCAGCGTCTCCAGTGCTGCCTGCGTCAGCTTGGAAGTTTGCCCTTCAAGGACGAACTTCCCCACGATGTCAGCAAAGTCCGGCCGCGAATAGATGCGCCAGCCACCAGCGACGTTCCGCAATTCGAAACCCCGGGGTGCAGTGCTGGCAGCGGCAAAGCCGTCAACGTCCGCGTCCGGGGCTTTAACAGTATAGCCGCTATACTCCCGCTGCAGGTCCTGCAGCAAATCTTCGACGACGGCGACCGTCACGTTGAGGCCGGCGGCCAGCTCTTCGGACGTGGCCGGCGCATCAATGACCATCAGCACTGCTTCCAGGGCTGCCCGCGCCCCTCCCGGCAACGCTTCCAGTTCGGCGAGGCCGTCTTCGGCGTTCTGTTCAGTCATTGATGCCAGCATCTCCTTCGTCCTCGTACTCTTCGCTGAGGTTGGAGCCGTCCCACCCGGCATCCTGACCTGTCCACCGCACGGTCAATCCGCCCAGCGGCGCCGGCTGTTCAAAGGCCACAACGCGGTCCCGGAACATCTCCAGCAACGCCAGGAAACGGGCCACCACCACCAAGGTGCTGTCGGCGTCGGCGACCAGGGCCTGGAAGGTCAGCGGTGCGCCGCGCTTCAGCCTGTCTCCGAGAATCACTGCCTGCTCCTTGACGCTCACGGGCGGCGCATGCAGGTGCTCCAGTCCGACCTCGGTTGGCGGCGCTTCCTTTGGCCTGAGCGCCTTGGCAGCCAGCGCGGCGAACTGCTCCGGGGTGTGCCGCCATAGAAGCTCGGGCAACAACGCCGCGAAGTGTCCTTCGAGGGCCACCTGGCGCGGAAACCTGCGGGCCTCTTCTTCCAAGGTACCGCCCAGTATCCCCGCCACCTGTTTGAAGGCCTTGTACTGCAGGAGCCGTGCGAAGAGAAGGTCGCGCGCTTCCAACAAGGCGATGTCCTCGTCGTCCTCCACCTCGCCCGCCGGCAACAAGCGGGCGGCTTTAAGGTCCAGGAGGGTGGCGGCAATCACCAGGAACTCGCTGGCCTCGTCCAAGGCCCAATCCTCGCCGAGGTCCTGCAGCCTGCGGATGTACTTGATGAATTCATCGGTCACCGTGGCGAGGGCAACCTCGGTGATGTCCATCTTGTGCTTGGCAATGAGGCCCAGCAGGAGGTCGAACGGCCCGGTGAAGTTTGCCAGGCGTACCTCGAAGCCGCCTTTGCCGCCGGAGGAGGCAGCGGCGTCGGGGGAGGCAGCGGCGTCGGGCCCTTCTGGAGACGGGTCCACCGCCTGCGGAACTACCGGAAGAGTCACGCCGTCGGTTAGGGCGCGCCGCCGCGCGAGATGAGTTCCTTGGCCAGCCGGCGGTACGCATCAGCACCCACGTGGTTGCCGGCATAGCTGGTAATGGGCTCGGCAGCTACCGTGGCGTCGGCGAACTTGATGGAACGCTTGATGACGGTCTCGAACACTTTGTCTCCGAAAGCTTCCACGAGCCGGGAAATGACCTCGCGGCTGTGCAGCGTACGGGCGTCGTACATGGTTGCCAATACGCCGTCCACCTGGAGCCTGGGGTTCAGCCTGTCCTGAACTTTCTCGATGGTTTCCACGAGCAAGGCGACAGCGCGGAGCGCGAAGAACTCGCAAATGAGGGGAATGATGACGCCGTGGGCGGCGGTGAGCGCGTTGACGGTCAGCAGCCCGAGGGAGGGCTGGCAGTCGATCAGGACGACGTCGTATTCGTCTTCGACGCTCTTCAACGCACGGTCCAGCACCTGCTCGCGGGCAACTTCATTGACGAGCTGCACTTCAGCCGCGGAGAGATCGATATTTGCCGGCAGGAGGTCCACTCCTTCGACGCCGGTCTGGTGGATGGCATCGCGAATGCTCACTTTGCGGTCCATGAGCACGTTGTAGACCGTCAGGTCCAGCTCATGCGGGTTGACCCCGAGTCCTGCCGACAATGCACCCTGGGGGTCGAAGTCCACAAGCAGGACTTTGCGGCCGAACTCGGCGAGCGCAGCGGCCAGGTTGATGGTGGAGGTGGTCTTGCCGACGCCGCCTTTTTGGTTGACCATGGCGATAACCCGCGCAGGTCCGTGGGAGGCAAGCGGAGCCGGTTCCGGGAATTCGCGGTGAGGGCGGCCCGTAGGTCCCATGATGGCGTCTTCCAGATCGAGCTCGGTGCCTGCCAGGGTTGCTGTTCCCCGTTCGATGCTCACTAATCCAACCACTCTTTCGACGACGATCTTCCCTGCCGCTGATCCTTGAGGTTCAGCCCTGCTACCCACCTAGGCTACAGCCCCCGACACGGTATTTTTGGGAACTTGACTTTCCTTCGTTCGTGAGCCTTTACCCTCTAGTTGAAGTGGAAGGTTGCTTGTCTTTCACGTCGGTCCATCCGGACACGGGAAAGGCCGGCGCCCTTGCGGGTACCGGCCTTCCTTGGTGCAACAAGGAGCTAGACAGAAGCCTTTTCCCGTTCCTGGGGAGCTTCGGCCACCTCGTCGTGAGCCATCATGGTTTGCTCGTCGAACGGTGCATTTCCGCTCAGAACCTGGTTGACCTGGGTTGAGTCGATCTCCTTGACCCAAGTGCCGATGAGGACGGTGGCCACGGCGTTGCCCGTGAAGTTGGTCAGGGCCCGGGCCTCGGACATGAAGCGGTCGATGCCAACGATCATTCCCACGCCGCCGAGGAGTTCGGGCTTGTGGGCCTGGAGACCGGCGGCCAGGGTGGCCAGGCCTGCTCCGGTGACGCCTGCTGCGCCCTTGGAAGCGATGATCATGAAGACCAGCAGGGAGATCTGCGCGCCGAGGTCAAGGGGCGTGCCCATGGCGTTGGCGACGAACAGCGAGGCCATTGTCAGGTAGATCGCAGTTCCGTCGAGGTTGAAGGAGTAACCGGTGGGAACCGTGACGCCGACCACGGGCTTGGAGACACCGAGGTGTTCCATCTTGGCAATGAGGCGCGGAAGGGCAGCTTCGGAAGATGACGTGGAGAAGATGAGGAGGTACTCGCGGGCAAGGTACTTCATCAGCTTGAAGATATTGACGCCGGCGACCGTGCGGAGCAAGGTGCCGAGGATGACCACGATGAACAGTGCGCAGGTGATGTAGAAGGCGAGCATCAGCGTGAACATGCTCAGGATCGCCTGGGCGCCGGTTGCACCGACGACGGCGGCGATGGCACCGAAGGCGCCTACCGGGGCGAGCCACATGATCATGATGAGGATGCGGAAGACCAATCGCTGGCCGTGGCCGATGGCGTTGAGGATCGGCTGGCCCTGCTTGCCCATCTTCTGGAGTGCGAAACCTACCAGGATAGCCGCGAGCAGCGTCGGCAGGACCGGGATATCGCCCGGGATGATCCCGAGGAGGAAGTCCACAGTGCTGTCCGTTGCGGCCTTCTTGTTGGGGTCATAGGGAGTGAGCTTCAGCCCTTCTCCGGGATGGATCAGGTTACCCACTACCAGGCCGATGGCGAGGGCGAAGGTGGACATGGCCACGAAGTAGCCCAAGGCAAGTCCGCCGACCTTTCCGACGGTGGCTGCCTTGGCGATGGAGCCGATGCCCAGGACGATGGTGCAGAAGATCACGGGCGCGATCATCATCTTGATCAACTTGATGAAGCCGTCGCCGAGCGGCTTGAGCGATTTCCCTGCTTCGGGGAACACGAGGCCCACCACGGCTCCAAGGACTACGGCCAGGATGACGGCGATGTAGAGGTAATGCGACTTGTCGAGCCCCTTACGCCCTCCTGCGGCGGCGACTGCCGACTCTCCTCGTTGAGAGGTCATTGGATTCTCCTTCTGGATACTGTGTAAGGCGCCGCGGTGCTGCTTGCCAGCCCACTCCGCTGTCCTTGTGTGATATCCATCATTCAGCCAGTGGTGACACGTATCACCGTTGCGGTCATATTGGTCATGGGAGGCCACACGTGTTTCACAGCTGGAGTATTGCCCGCCGCTTGTTCGTGGCGAACTTGCTGTTCGTCCTGGTCCTCACCGCGGTGTTCGGCGCCTTCTCGGTGGTGGAGGCCCGCGACCGGGCGTACGACGATGCAGGCATCCGGATGCGGGCCATCGCTACGTCCATAGCCAACAACCCCTTTGTGCTGCAGGCCGCCGCCGCACCTGATCCGACAGCTTCCCTGCAGCCCTACGCAATGGAGGTGACGGCCGACGCCGAGGCCGACTTCATCACCATCATGGCGCCGGACAGGACACGCTGGACCCACCCCCGGCCCGAGGAAATCGGAGGGGCGTACATAGGGACCATTGAGCCGGCGCTGCGGGGCGAAACGTTTACGGAAGTTACGGCCGGCACGCTTGGGCCTTCCGTCCGGACCATTGCCCCCGTCAAGGACCCGGAGGGCACCGTGAAGGCCTTGGTGGCCGCCGGTGTCACTGTCCGCACCGTGGACACGGACCTGGCCCAACGGCTGGGGGTCATTGGCGGCATCGCCATAGGTGTGCTGATCTTCGGTTCCTTCGCATCCTGGCTGCTGGGCCGCTACCTACGTACAGTTACCCGCGGCTGGGGTCCTGAACAGCTTGCCCAGCTGTTCGCCTATTACGAATCGGTCCTGCATTCGGTCCGGGAGGGACTCATCCTCATCGACACGCAGGGCAAAGCGGTGATGTACAACGACCAGGCCGCAGAGCTGCTGGGACTCCAGCCCGCGGCTGCCGACCGCTCCCCCGACCAGGCTCCACGACTCAGCGAGCTTCCGCTGGAAGGCAGCCTCAAAGCATTGTTTGAGTCCGGCAGGCCCGCCCATGACGAGATCCACTTGACGGGTTCGCGCATCCTGGTGGTCAACCAGGCCCCTGCTGCCGGACCGACCACCACGCGAAACCGGCAAAAGCCCGCCGTGTACGGCACCGTTGCCACCATCCGGGACCGTACGGAGATCGAGTCGCTCGGCACGGAACTGGAAACCATGAAGACACTGTCCGACGCGCTGCGGGCACAGACCCACGAACACGCCAACCGGCTTCACATGATCGTGTCCCTCCTGGAATTGGGCCGCACGCCGGAGGCCTTGGAATTCGCCACCAAGGATTTGGAGCTGAGCCAGCAATTGACCGACGACATGCTGGCTTCCGTCGACGAGCCGGTCATGAGTGCGCTGGTGATGGGGAAAGCCGCGGAAGCCCACGAACGTGGAGTGGAACTTTCCGTCCGGACATCGGGCAAGGCCAACGTGCGCGGCGTGGAAATCCAGGACCTGGTGACCATCCTCGGAAACCTGCTGGACAACGCGATCGACGCCGCGGCCGCCGGCGAGCCGCCCCGGAAGGTGGAGTTGGCCGTGGGCGCCGGGGACGCCGTCGTCGAACTTACCGTCCGGGACTCGGGCCCCGGGATCGACCCGACCTCCATTGACGACATCCTGCAGTACGGCTACAGCACCAAGTCCCCGCACGATCCCCGCGGCGGCCACGGCAGGGGCGTCGGGCTGGCCCTGGTCCGCCAGGCTGTCCGGCGGCTGAACGGTAGGATGTCCATCGACAACCGGGGGCTTACCGATGGTGGCGAGGGGTCGGTTGACGGCACCGGAGGCGCCCGCTTCCATGTTGTACTGCCCGCGCCCGTTCCCAAGGAAGAGAAGGCATGACGGACATCCGCGTTCTGGTGGTCGAGGACGAACCCATTGCCTCGGACGCACATTCCACTTACGTCGGCAGGGTTGAGGGCTTTACGCTGGTCGGCACTGCGGCGGATGGACAGTCGGCGCTCCGGATCCTGGGCGAGTTTTCCGCGTCCGGCGCGCCCGTGGACCTCGTGCTCCTGGATATGAACCTGCCGGACCTGCACGGCCTGGACGTCGCGCGGCGCATGCGTTCGGCCGGAATATTCGCTGACATCATCGCCATCACTGCGGTCCGCGAACTCAGCATCGTCCGGAGTGCGGTGTCGATCGGGGTCGTGCAGTACCTGATCAAACCCTTCACCTACGCCACCTTCGCCGACAAGCTCAACAGCTACCGCACCTTCCGGGACCAATTGGCCGGCCCCGCCGCGGGCACGTCGAAAGCCGGCGCCTCCCAAAGCGACGTGGACCAGGCGTTCGCCAGCCTCCGGGCCCCCACGGAACTGCCCCTGCCAAAAGGGCTGTCCGGGTCTTCCCTTGACATGGTGAAGGAGTTCGTCCGGGGCAACCCGGGACCGGTGTCGGCGAACGAAGTAATGGAAGCGCTCGGGATGTCCCGGGTCACGGCGCGTCGCTACCTCGAGTACCTCGCCGACGCCGGAACTGTCACCCGGGCGCCCAGGTACGGCACGCCGGGGCGCCCGGAGAACGAATACGGCTGGAACCGGACCTAACGCCCCTTTGTATACATTCAACCCGTGCAGAGTAGATCACTAGCGCTTAAGGGGCCTTGATGTATACACTGGCGTCATGCGCGCTAGTGACCGGGCTTACGCCACCCTCCGGGAGGACATCATTGAGTGGCGTCTTCGTCCCGGGGCGGTCCTGGCCGAGGTGGAGCAATCCGAGCGGCTTGGCGTGTCCCGCACTCCCCTTCGGGAGGCATTGGGCCGGCTGACCGCAGAAGGACTGACGACGGCGGCAGGCGGCCGCGGCGTCGTCGTCACCGACATCTCCCTCGACAGCATCGATGAACTTTTCGAACTGCGCGAAACCCTTGAGGTCCGCGCAGCTGCCCTCGCTGCCGTTCGCGGGGAACCCGCCGTGTTTGCGGACTTACAGGCCCAACTCCTCCGGGCGCCTGAACTGCTTAGCAGCGAAGACCCTGCGCGCCGCGACTACTACGCCCTGGTCAGCCGGCTGGATGACGCCATGGACGCCGCCATCGCAAATTCCTACCTGGC
This sequence comes from Paenarthrobacter sp. PAE-2, assembly GCF_026013155.1. Taxonomy (NCBI): domain Bacteria; kingdom Bacillati; phylum Actinomycetota; class Actinomycetes; order Micrococcales; family Micrococcaceae; genus Paenarthrobacter; species Paenarthrobacter sp. PAE-2. Next base: position 79,370 of record NZ_JAPDNV010000016.1, read on the forward strand.
CCAAGCCATGCGCAACCTGCGCGTGCACTTGGTCCGGGTACGGCGCCTCGCGGCCGACGACACGGCGCGGCTAAAGGCGGCGTCCGGAGAGCACGCTGCCATCGCCGAAGCCATAGCTGCCGGAAACAGCCGGCTGGCTGAAGCGGCTACCACCGTCCACCTGCACCGCAGCCTTACCCATCTCAAAGCCACATACGCGGCACGCTGAAACGCCCTACCCGAAGGAGCACCATGGTCCGGAACCACCACGTTCGTGTTTACAAGTCCGAGGAGAACCTGCCCCGTGAGGAGCAGCTGGCGCACAAGATCGCGGTGGTTGCGGCTGACCCCGTAGACGTGACGCCGGAAGTGACGGAGATGGTGATCAACCGGATCATCGACAATGCCTCCGTGGCAATTGCTTCGCTGAACCGTGCACCGATCGTTGCCGCGAGGGCGCAGGCACTGGCCCACGGCCCCTCCGCCAACGGCAAGGGCGCCAAGGTGTTCGGCATCCATGAGCGGGTCTCCCCGGAATGGGCCGCCTGGGCCAACGGCGTGGCGGTACGGGAACTGGATTACCACGACACCTTCCTGGCCGCCGATTACTCCCACCCCGGCGACAACATTCCCCCGATCCTGGCCGTTGCCCAGCACACCGGGGCCAACGGTGCCGACCTCGTCCGGGCGATCGCCACCGGCTATGAAATCCAGGTGAACCTGGTCAAGGCCATCTGCCTGCACAAGCACAAGATCGACCATGTGGCCCACCTCGGTCCCTCGGCCGCCGCCGGCATCGGAACCCTGCTTGGCCTGGACGTGGAGACCATCTTCCAGTCCGTGGGCCAGGCCCTGCACACCACCACCGCCACCCGGCAGTCCCGCAAGGGCGAGATCTCCACGTGGAAGGCCCATGCACCCGCCTTCGCCGGCAAGATGGCCATTGAATCCGCCGACCGTGCCATGCGCGGACAGACCTCCCCCGTGCCGATCTACGAAGGCGAAGACGGCGTGATCGCCTGGATGCTCGATGGCCCCGACGCCTCCTACGAAGTGCCGCTGCCGGAAAAGGGTGAAGCGAAGCGCGCCATCCTGGACACCTACACCAAGGAACACTCGGCCGAATATCAGGCCCAGGCCTGGATCGACTTGGCCCGCAAGCTCAACCGCGAACACCCGGAAACCACCGATCCGGCCAACGTTGAATCCGTGCTGATCAAGACCAGCCACCACACCCACTACGTGATCGGCTCGGGAGCGAACGATCCCCAGAAGTACTCCCCGACCGCTTCCCGGGAAACCCTGGACCACTCCATCCCGTACATCTTCACCGTCGCCCTGCAGGACGGCGCCTGGCACCACGTGGACTCCTACGCCCCCGAACGCGCCGCCCGCCCGGACACCGTGGAACTCTGGCACAAGGTCACCACCGAGGAAGACCCGGAATGGACCCGCCGCTACCACTCCCTGGACATCGCGGAGAAAGCCTTCGGCGGCACCGTGGTCATCACGCTCAAGGACGGCACGGTCATCACCGACGAAATCGCCGTCGCCGATGCCCACCCGCTCGGTGCCCGGCCGTTCGCCCGCGAACAGTACGTCAACAAGTTCCGAACCCTCGCCGCCGGACTGGTCGAGGAGGCTGAGATCGAACGGTTCCTCGCCGCCGTCGAACGCGTCACCGAACTCGGCGCCGGCGAACTGGACCAGCTCAACATCACCGCCGCCCCCGGCGTGATCAACCTCGAAGCAGCTCCGAAGGGACTGTTCTAAATGCTGTATTCCAAGACCACTCCCGAACAGAAGCGGTTAAAGCTGCGGGAACTGCTGGGCTCAAGAACCGTGCAGCAATTCCCCGGCGCGTTCAATCCGCTCTCCGCACGCTTGATCGAGGAGAAAGGCTTCGCCGGCGTCTACATCTCCGGGGCCGTCCTGGCCAACGACCTCGGCCTCCCCGACATCGGCCTGACCACCCTTACCGAAGTCGCCACCCGCGCAGGACAGATCGCCCGGATGACGGACCTGCCCTCCCTCGTGGACGCGGACACCGGATTCGGTGAACCCATGAACGTGGCCCGCACCATCCAGGAACTCGAAAACGCCGGCCTGGCCGGCTGCCACATCGAGGACCAGTTCAACCCCAAACGCTGCGGCCACCTCGACGGCAAGAACGTCGTGGACCTCGACACCGCGACCAAACGCATCCGCGCCGCAGCCGACGCCCGCCGCGATACGAACTTCCTCATCATGGCCCGCACCGACGTCCGCGCCGTCGACGGTTTGGAGGCCGCGAAGGATCGTGCCAAAGCACTCGTGGACGCCGGCGCCGACGCGATCTTCCCCGAAGCCATGCGCGACCTCGCCGAATTCCAGGCCATCCGTGATGCCGTGGACGTGCCCATCCTGGCCAACATGACCGAGTTCGGAAAAAGCGAGCTCTTCACGGTCCAGCAACTGCAGGACGTCGGCGTGAACATGGTCATCTACCCCGTCACCCTCCTCCGCATTGCCATGGGCGCAGCAGAGCGTACTCTGGAAACGATCAAGACTGCGGGGACCCAAGAGGCGCAAGTAGAGAACATGCTCACGCGCGCTCGCCTCTACGAACTCGTGGACTACGAGGCATACAACCAGTTCGATACCGGCGTTTTCAATTTCCAGGTTCCTGGCATCCGCTAGGCCCGTACCAACAAGGGGACGCTGGCCACCGGAATCTTCCGGCGGCCGGCACTAGAACGAAGGAGTTCAACATGGCAGATGTTGACATCAAGAAGGGCCTCGCCGGAGTCGTGGTGGATTACACCGCAGTCTCCAAGGTCAACCCGGAGACGAACTCGCTGCTGTACCGCGGCTACCCGGTCCAGGAGCTGGCCGCCAAGTGCAGCTTCGAGGAGGTTGCCTATCTCCTCTGGAACGGTGAACTCCCGGATAAGGCCCAACTGGCTGAATTCACAGCCCGCGAGCGCGCCGGCCGCGCCTTGGATCCCGTGGTCAAGACCGTGATCGACACGCTTCCCACCACCGCGCACCCCATGGACGTCTGCCGTACCGCAGCGTCGGTGCTCGGCGCGCGCCACGAACTCGCCGAGGACTCCAGTCCCGAGGCCAACATGAAGAAGGCCATCGACCTGTGGGCTGCCATGCCTGCCGTGGTGGCCTACGACCAGCGCCGCCGCAGGGGTGAGGACGTCGTTGAACCCCGGGAGGACCTGGACTACTCAGCCAACTTCCTCTGGATGACATTCGGTGAGGAACCCGTTGACGAGGTGGTAGAGGCTTTCAACGTCTCGATGATCCTCTACGCGGAGCACTCATTCAATGCCTCGACGTTCACCGCCCGCGTGGTGACCTCGACGTTGTCCGACCTGCACTCTGCCGTGACCGCAGCCATAGGGGCGCTCAAGGGACCCCTGCACGGCGGCGCCAACGAAGCTGTCATGCACACCTTCGACGAGATCGGCATCCGCAGCGAAGAAACACTCGAAGAAGCCGCGGCCAGGGCCCGCTCCTGGATGGAAGAAGCCCTCGCCCAAAAGAAGAAGATCATGGGTTTCGGTCACCGCGTCTACAAGCACGGCGACTCACGCGTTCCCACCATGAAGGCCGCCTTGGACAAGATGATCGCCCACTACGGCCGTCCGGAACTCCTGGGCCTCTACAACGGCCTCGAGCAGGCCATGGACGAGGCCAAGGCCATCAAGCCGAACCTCGACTACCCGGCCGGACCCACGTACCACCTGATGGGCTTTGACACCCAAACCTTCACGCCGTTGTTTGTAGCCAGCCGCATCACCGGGTGGACCGCCCACGTCATGGAGCAGCTGGCATCCAACTCCCTGATCCGGCCGCTCAGCGAATACAACGGCCCGGAAGAGCGCCACGTCCCCTAATACCGGGGTTGGAAAGCAGTACTCGGGTGTGCAAGCACCACAAACGACGGCGGTCCTGCCACCTTAACGTGGAGGGGCCGCCGTCGTTCGCATGCACGAGTCCCCGCTTTGTTCCGGTGCCCTTAGCTGCCCGACCAGGCGACGGTGTAAACGCTCGCGACGCTCTGGTTGTCCGGCGCAAGGTCAACCTGCACTGCGATCCGTTGCCCCGCGATCATGGCAGGCAGCCAGTGTTCGGCGTCCGCCCACATGCGTTCCACGGGAAGCTGCGCCACCGGATACCAGTCAGGGGCGATCTCATCGCTTTCCGATGGCTCCCCTATCCAGGTACGCGTCAAATAGACGGTAGTGGCCATGTTCCATTCAGGCCGGGCAGGGAAGATGAAGTCGACTGTTCCCGCCTGGACGAGGTCCGCTGCCCTGACCACGACGTTGATCTCTTCCATGACCTCGCGGACGGCTGCTTCCACGGCTGTTTCGCCGGGCTCCACGTGCCCTCCGACGCCTACGACCTTCCCGCTTCCGAAGCCCGTTTTCTTGGTACCAAGCAGGACGTGCTCTCCCTCGGCGTCGTTTCGAAGAAGGAAGCAAAGAGTCACGTGGGCTGCTGTCATGCAGCCCACCTTAACCCGATATCCCCCGCCGGTGCCGCCATTGCTACAGTGAGCGCATGAACAACTCCGGGGGTGAAATGCGCGCGGCCACAGCCGCCGGCGGCGACAGCGGAACCATCGCGGAGCCGGGGGCAGCCGAAGCCCGGGAAACGTTGACCACTGACCCCGAAGCAACTAAGGCTCCGGGTAAGCCACAGCAAAAAGCTCCGAACCGTGATGTCCGGCTTCCCAAGTGGCTTGTAGCCCACCCCCTGTACGTCGGTTGGGCATGGACTGTTGTATGGGCCGGGCTGATCGTCGTGGACGAGGTGGTGGACCTGGCAGGCTGGACGTGGTACCTGCTGGTCTTCGCTGCCGCGCTGCCCACGATCGTCTCCACCCTGTTCGTCCTTCATGCAACGCCCCGCAGCCACCTGCGCGCAGTGGATTCCACGGTGCTGGGCCACTTCTTCGTCAGGTTCCTGGCACTCGTCGCGGCGTTCATGGTCTGGGCAGCTTCGGTGGTAATGAGTGCTTCCATCTCCACTACGGTCCAGACCCTCATCGGGGACTCGGAGAAAGAAGTCACTGCCCTGGGCTTCAACCTGATGCTGGCGGCCGTCCCGTTGGTGCTGTCCGTCCTGTGGATGGCTTTCATCATCCGCTGCGCATGGTTCCTGAGGCGGCTTCGTGGCTGGCGGGAAGTGCCGCTCAAGACCCGCGTCCCCAGGAAGTTCCTGCGCCGCCGGCCGGACCTGAAGAGGGTAGTTGTGGGTTTGGCCCATCCGGGACTGTTGCTGGTTGCCGGGCTGGGAACGTCGCTGCTGGCGGTCTTCGTGGATGCCGTGGAACTCACCATCAGCGTTCTGGAGTAGGGCGCCTGGATCCTGGACGGTCAGCCCAGGGCACGGGGGTGCGCCGCTGCGTAGACTTCCCGCAAAGTATCTGCCGTCACCAGGGTGTAGACCTGCGTCGTGGTAACTGACGCATGGCCCAACAATTCCTGCACCACCCGGACGTCCGCTCCACCTTCCAGGAGGTGGGTTGCGAAGGAATGGCGCAGCGTGTGTGGTGACACGTCCTTGGTGATGTTCGCTTTCTCCGCGGCAGCCTTGAGGATAGTCCAGGCGCTCTGGCGGGAAATCCTTCCGCCGCGGGCATTGAGGAACAAGGCCGGGGTCCCCTTACCCTTGGAGGCCAGGACGGGCCGTCCACGGACGACGTAGGCGTTGATAGCCCGGGCACCGTAGGAACCGAGCGGCACCAGCCGCTCTTTGGAACCCTTTCCGAAAAGCCTGACGATCGCAGGTTCGCCCACCGCACCGTCCGGTGCACCGCCGTCCGGTGACGCACTGTCCGTTGACGTACTGTCCGTTGACGTACTGTCCGTTGACGTACTGTCGGTTGCCGTACTGTCGGTTGCCGTACTGTCGGTTGCCGTGCTGTCCAGCGAAACGTCGTCCACGTCCAGGCCGACCGCCTCGCTGATGCGCGCACCGGTGGAATACAGGAATTCCAGGAGGGCCCGGTCCCGTAGTCCGGTGGCAGTGTCGGTGCCTGCTGCCTCCAGAATCCTCGTTACTTCGTCCACGGTGATGGCCTTCGGAAGCCTCCTGCCCGGCATCGGCGGGTGAACCTCGCTGGCGGGATCCGCCGTCGTGATTCCTTCCAGCGCCCAGAACTTATGCAATCCGCGGACCGCCACCACAGTGCGCGCTGCGGAGCGGACGTTCAGTGCCGACGCGCCATCGGAACCGTCGGACAACGCCTGCACAAAGGCGGTGACATGGTGCCTGGTGATGTCCCGGGGCCCGGATACTCCCTGGGCGGCCAGAAAGTTCGCGTAGCGGGCGAGGTCGCGTTTGTAGGCGGACAGGGTATTGGCAGCCAACCCGCGCTCCACCCCCACGTGCTGGAGATAGTCAGTCATTGCGCGGTCAACACCGTTGACAGCGCGCGCCTCCCCGGGCCCGGGCATGCTCAGCGCTGGCTGGGGTGGGCCGGCCACGGAGCATCAGCAGGCCGCAGGCTGCTGAAGCCGTCCGCCTTGGCCGCCGCGGCAGCCAGGATGCCCAGCACTGCGGAGGGGTTGTGCAGCCTGCCCTCCAGCACAGCGCGGACGGCATCTTCCAACGGAATCCAATGCAGTTCGATTTCGGCTTCCTCGTCCGTCCGGACGTGGCGGTCGGCCTCCGGCACGTCCGTGAGCCCCCGGGCAAGGTAGATACGGACGGCTTCGCTGGAGGAACCTGGTGAGTTGAAGAAGTCAACCAGGACGTTCCACGTCGCAGCCACGAGGTCGGCTTCTTCGGCAAGTTCGCGGGCAGCGCCCACCACGAAGTCCTCCCCCTCGATGTCCAACAGCCCGGCCGGGATCTCCCAGAGGTCCATGCCCACCGGGTGCCGGTACTGCTTGAGCAGGAGCACTTCACCGTCCACGTTCATGGGCAGGACTGCCACCGCGCCGGGATGGTCGATGTAGTCCCGGACCAGCGCGTCTGTATCCTCCGTCAGCTGGAATTCGTCGCTGACGACGTCCCAAATGCGGCCCTCGTAGACCTTGCTGGAAGACAAAAGACGGCGCGGGCTCGGCACGTCCGAAACCTGCCGTGTCGTGTTGGGGGTTTCAGAAGTACCGGGCATCGCGCCGTCCTTTGCTTATTCGGTTATTACTTGGCAGCTACCGCGCGGGCGCCGGTATCGGTCCCGACAGCGGCACCTTCGCGGCGCTCAAGCGCAGCCTTGACCAGTCCGGCAAACAGCGGGTGCGGACGGGTGGGACGAGAGCTGAGCTCCGGGTGGGCCTGCGTAGCAACGTAGTACGGGTGGACTTCGCGGGGAAGCTCAACGTACTCAACCAGCTTGCCGTCAGGTGAGGTACCGGAGAACACCAGGCCCTGGGCCGCAATCTGATCACGGTATTTGTTGTTGACCTCGTAGCGGTGCCGGTGGCGTTCGCTGACAGTGGTGGTGCCGTAGGTCTCGGCAACCACGGAGCCTTCGTCGAGCTTGGCTTCGTAGAGTCCCAGGCGCATGGTGCCGCCGAGGTCTCCCTTGCCTTCCACGATGTCCAGCTGCTCTTCCATGGTGGCAATGACCGGGTACTTGGAGTCGGGCTCGAACTCGCTCGAGGATGCACCTTCAAGGCCCACGACGTTGCGTGCGTATTCGATCACCATGCACTGCAGGCCAAGGCACAAGCCAAGAACGGGGAGCTTGGTTTCGCGGGCGAACTTCAGCGCACCCAGCTTGCCTTCAAGGCCGCGGATGCCGAAGCCTCCGGGCACGCAAATGGCGTCAACGCCGGCCAGTGACTTGGTGGCCCCTTCCAGCGTTTCGCACTCATCCGAGGGGACCCAACGGATCTTGACCTTGGCCTCGTTGGCGAAACCGCCGGCACGGAGGGCTTCGGTCACCGAAAGGTAAGCATCAGGAAGGTCGATGTACTTACCCACCAGGGCGATCTCCACATGGTGCTTCGGGTTGTGGACGGCTTCGAGCAGCTTGTCCCACTTGCTCCAGTCGACGTCCTTGAACGGCAGGTCCAGGGCCCGGACGATGTAGGAATCCAGCCCCTGGGAATGCAGGGTCTTGGGGATGTCATAGATGCTTGGCGCGTCGGCTGCGTTGACCACGGCGTCGATGTCGACGTCGCACATGCGGCCGATCTTCTCACGCATGGCCTCGGGCACCTCACGGTCCGAACGGATCACGATCGCCTCGGGCTGGATGCCGATGGAACGCAATGCTGCCACTGAGTGCTGCGTCGGCTTGGTCTTCAGTTCCTGGGACGGACCGATGTACGGAACCAGCGAAACGTGCAGGAAGAACACGTTGTTCCGGCCGACGTCCTGGCGCACCTGGCGTGCGGACTCAAGGAACGGCTGGGACTCGATGTCGCCCACCGTGCCGCCGATTTCCGTGATGATGACGTCGGGTGCGTTCTTGCCCTCGGCGGGCAGGCGCATGCGGCGCTTGATTTCATCCGTGATGTGCGGAATGACCTGGACGGTGTCCCCGAGGTATTCGCCGCGACGTTCCTTGGCAATGACCGTGGAGTAGACCTGGCCCGTTGTGACGTTGGCCGAGCCTTCGAGGTTTTCGTCGAGGAAGCGTTCGTAGTGTCCGATGTCGAGGTCGGTCTCTGCACCATCATCGGTGACGAAAACTTCGCCGTGCTGGAAGGGATTCATCGTGCCCGGATCCACGTTCAGATAGGGATCGAGCTTCTGCATAGTTACAGACAAACCGCGTGCCCGCAGCAGGTGGCCGAGGCTGGAAGCCGTCAGACCCTTACCGAGCGAGGACGCCACACCACCGGTGACGAAGATGTGTTTGGTCGTCTTGGACGAGCCCGGGAACCGGGAATTTACACGGGAATTTGATCGCTGCACCACGGAATTCGAGCTTATCATCAATTACGCCTTCCAAGCGTCCGGTTCGGGTTCCCCAAATGGTCCATGGTTGCCCGGTTCCCTGCCAGTAATCAAGGCCCCGGGGAACAAATCTGGCGGATGTGATTGTGCTCCCAGTTTGGCGCTAGGCCCGTTGGGGCAGGAGTTTTGCATCGTCCAGGAGCTCCTGTGCGTGTGCCTGGGCGGACTCGGAGTCTTCCTGTCCGGCGAGCATGCGGGCCAGCTCTTTGACCCGCTCTTCCTCTGAAAGCAACTGCACATCGCTCGAGGTGAACCCGGTGGTGGTCTTCCCGTCAGCCCCGCGAACCGACGTCTTGGTGACCCGGATGTGCTGGTCGGCAAAAGCGGCAACCTGCGGCAAGTGGGTCACCACCAGCACCTGGACGTGGCGGGCCAGCATGGCCAACCTGCGGCCGATCTCGACGGCGGCCCGCCCGCCCACGCCAGCGTCCACTTCGTCGAAGACGAACGTCGGGACGGGATCGACGGCGGCAAGCACCACTTCGATAGCCAGCATCACGCGTGAGAGTTCACCGCCCGAGGCGCCCTTCCCCAGCGGACGCTCCGGAGCTCCCGAGTGCGGGCGCAGCAGGAACGCAATCTCATCGGCTCCCCACGGGCCAAGGGATCCGGAGTCCTCCACCTTGATCACCAGCGTGGCGTCAGCCATGGCAAGCGCCTTCAACTCCGCACTGACCCGCGCTGAAAGATCCTTGGCTGCCTTGGTACGCGCCTTGGTGATCGCAGCTGCCAATTTCTTGAGCTTTTCCTCGGAGGCCAACACCTCGGCGTCCAAGGACTCGATGCGGCTCGAGTCGTCTTGGAGCTCATCAAGCCTGGTGCGCGCGGTGGCCGCCCACTCGAGCACTTCGTCAATGCTCGGCGCGTACTTGCGGATCAACTTCGCCAGCGCAGCCCGCCGTTCTTCGATTCCGGAGAGCCGCTCCGGCCCCTCGGTATCCAAGGTGGCCTGATAGCTGGAAAGTTCGGCGGCGATGTCGTTGAGGAGGAACCCTACCTCCGCGAGGCGGGCAGCGGCAGCCCCCAGCGCTTCATCGTGGTCCGCAACGTGTTCCAATGTTCGCTTCGCAGCATCCACCAAGGAGGTCGCGTCCCCCGCGTCGCCGAACTCCTCAGCGATGAGCGACTCGTGCGCGGACGCGGCGGCCAGGCGCAGCTCCTCAACGTTGGCCAGTTTCACGGCTTCCGCCTTGAGGGCTTCGTCTTCCCCGGGCTGGGGATCAATCCCGTCAATTTCGCTCAGCGCCGCCTCCAGCGACTCGGCTTCACGGAGCCGCTCACGCGCTTCGCTGCGCAGGGTCTCCAGTTCGCCTTGAATGGACTTCCAGTGCTGGTAAAGGTCCTGGTACTCCCCCAGGGACTTGGCCAGGGCAGCCCCGGCGAAGCGATCCAGCGCATGGCGTTGGGCGGCTGCCCCCTTCAAGCGGATCTGGTCCGTTTGGCCATGGACCACCACCAGGCTCTCGCCCAGCTCCGCCAGGACGCCCACAGGTGCCGTCCGTCCGCCAACGTGGGCACGGCTGCGTCCGTCCGCGCCTACCGTGCGGGCCAGCAGCAACTCCGCTACGCCGTCGAACTCCTCCGCGTCCCCGCCGGCTTCGCGGGCACGCTCCACGGCGGCGTGCCCCGGGTCCAACTTGAGCACTGCTTCGGCGGACGCTGACTTGGCCCCGCTGCGCACCGCGCCGGCGTCCGAACGCGCGCCCAGGAGGAGCCCGACGGCGGTGACCACCATGGTCTTTCCGGCGCCGGTTTCACCGGTGACGACGCTGAGGCCCGGGCCAAGCGGAAGGGCGGCGTCAGTGATGACGCCGAGGTCACGGATTCGGAGTTCTTCAAGCATGCTTCACTTCGCATTCGTGGGATCGGAGGGTTCACCGGGCCCAAGCTCGTGCGGGCTCGGAAGGGGCGCCGGAGAGGGGGTACGGATGACGGGAATCGGCCCCGTATGGACCTCGCCGGTCCGTGGCGCGGGACCACGCCAGCCGTGGATGGGCAACTGGAACTTCCGCACCAACCGGGCGGAGAAGGGCGTCTTGTGCGTCCTGGCCAACCGTACCGGGGTTGCTGACCGCGTCACCTCCACGCGGGCTCCCGGAGGAAGGTCGACTGATCGCCGCCCATCGCACCACAGCACGCCCAACGCGTCAGTCCGGTTCATGATTTCAACGGCGAGCTTGGAACTCGGCGAGACCACAAGGGGTTTGGCGAACAAGGCGTGGGCACTAATGGGCACAATTACCAGAGCCTCTACTTCCGGCCAGACCACCGGTCCCCCGGAGGAGAACGCATAGGCTGTGGAGCCGGTCGGAGTCGCCAGGACCACTCCGTCGCAGCCGAAGGACGTCAGCGGCCGCTCATCCACTTCCGTGACGACCTCCAGCATCCGTTCCCGGTTTGCCTTCTCTATCGCTGCCTCGTTCAGCGCCCACGTGTGCCAGATCTTCTGACCTTTGATCCAGACCTGGACATCGATGGTCATGCGCTCTTCCACCGTGTACTGGCGGCTGGCGATCCACTCCACTGTCTGGGCAAGATCCGCCCGTTCGCTCTCTGCCAGGAAACCCACGTGGCCGAGGTTGACCCCCAGGAGGGGGACATCCACTTCCCGGACCAGCTCCGCGGCCCTCAGGATGGTGCCGTCGCCGCCAAGGACCATCACCAGTTCCACGTCCTCCAGGCTGACATGGTCATGGAGGATCTCGATCGGCGTGTCCACGGCGCCGAAGAACCGCTCAACGTCCGCCAGTTCCGACTTCTGCAAGACGGGCACCAGCCCGGACGAATGCAGCTGCGTACACGCATCCCACGCCGCCCGGAGGGACTCCTCCCGTCCGGTGTGGGCAAGGACAAGTACGTGCCTGCTCATTCGGATTCTGCTTCCTAGTCGTTCGGCCAGAGTGTTCTCAATAACGCAGCAACATCCTCGTCCCGCCCTTCGATCTTAGGCACGGGCACGGACATCCTGCGTTTCATCCACAGAAAGTATTCAATGTTTCCGTCCTGCCCCGGCAACGGGCTGGCAGCCAATCCCCTCAGCTCCAGCCCCGCATCGACCGCAGCACCCGCCACCTGGGCAACCGCCCGCCGTCGTTCATGGTCCGAGGAAACGACGCCGGTACGGCTCAACCGTTCCTTGCCCACTTCGAACTGCGGCTTGACCATCAGCACCAAATCGCCACCCGGCTCCGTGCAGGCAGCCAACGGCTCCACGACGAGGGTCAGGGATATGAAGGAAAGATCCGCGACAGTCAACGCTGCAACCCCGCCGATCAGGTCCGGAGTCAAGTACCTGACATTCAGGCCCTCGTGGACGTCCACTCGCGGGTCCTCGCGGAGCGGTTGGACCAACTGCCCGTGCCCAACATCCACGGCGACGACTTCCGCCGCACCCTGCCGAAGCAGCACATCAGTGAACCCGCCCGTGGAGGCACCGGCGTCCAGACATCTGCGCCCAGCCACGGCGACCGCGGGAAAGGCCGCCAAAGCGCCAGCGAGTTTATGGCCGGCCCGGCTGACGTAAACGTCCTCGGGATGGGCATCGACGTCCAGCTGCGCCAGCTCGTCAACCTGGAAGGACGCTTTGGACAAGACCGTGCCGCCCGAGCTCACCTTGCCGTCGCTGATCAGTTTCGCCGCATGCGTCCGGGACCTCGCGAGTCCACGCGAAACCAGTTCCTGGTCAAGTCGTGCCATGCGTCAGCTGTCACCTTCCGGTTTCCGGGGTGTTTCCCGGGGCGCGGCCGGAGGCAACCCGGGTTCAGCGTCGAGCGCCTCGAGCAAGGAGTCATGGACGGCAGCATAGATGTCCACGTGATCCGCCACGGAAGCTTCCGGTATCCCGTCCAGGATGCCAAGTGCGCGGTCAACCGCGGGGTCATTGGTCTCTTCAGGAACACCCGGCCAGCGAACAACGGCCTCGCCTTCCCCAGGAACAGTGGGATCGCTCATCAGGCCAGTTTAGTGAGCCTGCCAGACAAGCCGCGGCGACTGCGCCACCGGAGCGTCAGGAACCGCCGCCCACCACGCAGCGCAGGCAGCACGCCAGGCGTCGAGGCTATCCTCCGGGCCCGCCACAGTGACTTCCCCGTCCACGACGGTCGCCCATGCCGCACCGCAGTGGTATGTGCCACCGTCGTTTGTTAGACGGGGATACGGATCATACAGGTCCTGCAGGTTGGCCAGCAGGTAGGTGGGCCGCTCATCGGCGCGGGCGGACAGGATGCTGTGGGTGGTGTCGACGCCGGTCAGGACAGCCGCGGTGGCATAGCCGGCGCGGTTGCCGCCCAGGATGTCCGTGTCCAGCCGGTCGCCCACAACCAAGGGCCGGTCGGCGCTCAACCGCTTTGCGGCGGCGTGGAAAAGTGGCGCCTCGGGCTTGCCTGCCACCAGCGGTTTCTTTCCGGTGGCGGCCGCCACAGCCGCAACCAAAGTGCCGTTCCCGGGGGCGATGCCCCGGGCCTGCGGAATGGACATGTCCGTATTCGTTGCGAACCACTGGGCTCCGGCGGCCACCACATACGAGGCTTCCGCCAGATCCTTCCAGCCAAGCTCCGGGCTGAACCCCTGTACTACTGCCACCGGATTCTCAGCGGCGCTGTGTACCGGCTTCAGGCCCACCAGTTCGATCTCGTGCGCCAAGGCTGCGCTTCCCGTAATGAGCACGCGTGCGCCCTGGGGCAACATGGACGCCAACAATTCGCCCGCCGCCTGGGATGAGCTGACCACTTGATGGTCCTCTGCAGGCGCGCCCAGTTCACGAAGATGCGCCGCAACCTGCGCGGGAGTCCGGGACGCGTTGTTCGTCACGTAACCAAGACCCACACCCACGGAAGCGAGGCGCTGGAGCGACTCGATGGCACCCGGGATGGCATGCGGTCCGGCATAAACGACGCCGTCAAGGTCGGACAGGACGGCGTCGTACGCCGAAATCAGTGAATCAGCCATTCCGGTTGCCTTCTCCTGCTTCCTCTTGGCCCTCTTCCTGCTCTTCGTCGGCGTCCTCGTCAATGGAGTCGATGTCCGATTCCGTGTCATCGGACTCGAAGTAGTCCGACTCGGCGTCGTCCACTTCAACGTCGTCGTGGGCGGCGTCCGCTGCCGCCGCTTCAGCAATGACGGTTTCCGGTTCAGCCTGCACGACGTCGGTGCCGCCGTCGGTCTTCTGGAAACGCGGCTTACGCGCGGCCGCCTCTTCTTCCTCGTCCCAGCCCAAGTCAACGATTTCGGGCTCAGCGAACTCGCCGACGCCGAGGGCGTTCTCCGCAACGACAGCCTGGCGCTCCCACTTGGTGGCTTCCTCGGCACGACCTGCCGCCGTCAGAGCTTCCGCATAGGCACGGAACAGCCGCGGGCTGTAGGAGAACGCACGATTAATATCCAGCTGCGGAATCTCGAGCTCAGCGACGGCCGCATCCAGCTGGTTGAGGTCCGCGCGGGCACCCGACGCCACAATGGCCAATTCCACCTTGCCGGGAGCATCGAGGTCCTGGGCCTCGGGTGAACGGACCATATCCAGTGCACGGTCCGGGCGGCCCAGTCCACGCTCGCAGTCGGCCATGACCGGCAGGTGCGCATTGGAGCCGCTGATCCGGCGGTAGGTGCGGAATTCCCGCAAAGCCTCCCCGTAGTGGCCGGCAGCATACGCCGTCAGCCCCACAGCTTCGCGAACCGCCGACAAGCGACCCCCACGGCGGCTGGCTGCCAGGGCGTGCTGGAAGGCAAGCTCGGGCTCAATATCAATCAAGCGGCCGGCCATGACCAAGTGCTTGGCAACCCAGCCGGCACTCTGGTCTTCAAGTGTGTTGATCTGATGGGCAGTTGCCCGGTCCAATTCGCGTCCCGTGACATCGGGATCGATTTCCGGTGAACGCTCGCGGTCAGGGCGGTTGGAACTGCGGATGTCCCGGGCATTAGGGACGCGGGCGGGACGGTCTTCCCTGGGACCACGGTCGCTGCCGAACGAACGACGGTCGCCGCTGTCACGGCGGGGACGGTCATCACCATCGCGACGGGGACGGTCAAAGTTCCGCGGTCCACGCT
>NZ_JAPDNV010000017.1:0-79012 GCF_026013155.1 Paenarthrobacter sp. PAE-2
CTCTACATCCGCTGGCACCACCAGCGCCGCATGAACCAGATGGACGAAGTCACCCAAGGCACCTTCCTGAGGGCCAAACAGTCAGTCACCGTCGCCGTAGAACTTCTGAACTGGCTCACCGAACGAGACACGGAACTCGGGGAAGTGAACCAAGCACATCTGGACCGGTGGCAGGCAGAAGGCCCCACGACGCGAGGCATCGTCTCACGCTTCCTCGACTGGGCAACCAGAACCAGCCTTGTCGATCCCTCATTGAAGCTGCAGCCCCATCGTCGCGGCACCAGCCCAAGACTCGATGCAGCCGCTCAAGCAGAGCTCGTCCACGGCCTCAGCCACACGACCGATATGAGCCCGCGGGACCGCGCAGCAGCCATCCTCGTCCTGGTCTTTGGGCAGCAGGTTTCCGACATCGTCCAGCTGACGTTGGACGACGTCAAGGTGACAGAGGATCTGGTCACGGTCACCTTCGGAGCCGTCGAAATCGCCCTCACGTCGCCGCTCGATGAGCCATGGCGCGAACTCGCAGCCACCCCGACCCACGATCAGACAGCCGCGCATCCGAACAGCAACTGGGTGTTCCGCGGCGGCTCACCCGGGCCGGCACATCCAGGCCTCAACCCTCACCCATCGATTGAGTAAGGCTTTCAGCAGCCGGGCAGCCAGGCTCGGAACACTTCACGAACTCACCAAACTCGCCCCCGTAGCCATCATCGCCGAAGCACTCGGTACTCCCCGGCCACGATCGACCGCCATGCCCTTGCATCATCGGCAAACTACGCGGAATACTTGTCCGCTTTTTCACTGTCACTGATGGGCCCCGGAGCTCTGCAAAGGGCTTAGACCTCCAGGAGCGAAGGGTCCTCCCACACGTCTTCGTACCCTGGCGCAAATAGGAAGCGAGTGCCCGGAGGTAAACGCAGTAGGTGCCCCAGACTGGGGCACCGCTCCACGAGGTGAGACGCGTGCCAAGGTTGAAAAAAGTCGTCATCCTGTGACAGATCGCCAGTCCATACGTACCAACCACTCGTCCCTCGTTCCGGAGGATGACGGAGGCCATGCACCGGCCACTCCCATTCATTCTCGATCAGGGACCGTGACGCACCCAGCATGTCATTTCCCTTGTCGATAGACATGGTGCCATTCTCCCTCGCCGAAGTGATCCACGACGGGAATGAACTCGTCCCACTTCAACACGTCCCGCTGCCAGTCAACCCACGGGAGTGGAAGTAGCTGCGAGACCAGCCTTCGCGGGGGTGATCCACAAAGATAATAAGGTTACTGTGTTTTGGACCGTCTCTTCCACTATCGATGAACCAGGAGCAGAACAATGAGTCACATCACTTCAATGCTGGATACCTATCCCAAGGACCTGGGCGGCGTGGACCGTCAAAAGCTGGCCGACTGTATCGCGGCCTGTTTCGAATGCGCCCAGACCTGCGCGGCGTGCGCTGACGCGTGCCTCAGCGAAAACATGGTCGCGGACCTGACCAAGTGCATCCGCACAAATCTTGACTGCGCCGACCTCTGCGCCGCGACCGGAAACATCCTGTCCCGGCATACGGGCTACGACGCGAGCATCACCAAGGCCGCTATTAAGGCCTGCGCCGCGGCTTGCAAGGCATGCGCCGACGAATGTGAACGTCACGCCGGCATGCATGAACATTGCCGGGTCTGCGCTGAAGCCTGCCGCCGCTGTGAAGCGGCCTGCAACGAGCTTCTGGCAACGCTCGGGGGCGGCGCCTCAGAGTAGTCAACCTGCCAGTGATACGGGCATCATGGCAGTGAAACCCGTTTCTGCATAACTTCACGTTCAGATCCTGCCGGGGCCGCCCCAGCTGTCTGCTGGCCTGGCAGGATCTGCTACGCCAGCGAACGACCCTGCGCGTTTGACACGGAGTGATGAAGCTCTGACGTACAAGACAACATCGGCCCCGCACCGCAGGAAACCTTATGGTGCTGGGATTCGTTGAAGGACCGTGTGGGCAATTCCGCCACACCCGAACCTGTACCCTTAAGACGGGCAAGTGCCCGACTGAGAGACAGCGCTAGTGTTTAAGAGGAGGAACGCCATGACCGGTGCCATAAAGCGCCGCGTCCGCGCGTTCCTGCGTCGCACGGCGCTGTTCACCGGGGCACTGGCCATCATTGCCGGGATCTTCGGCATGCACTTGCTGGCCACGTCGCATGACATGCCGATGACGGTCACGGGCCCTGCAGCGGCCATGGTGCATTCTGATCCATCGATGGAGAGGGCATCCCAGCAACAGACGGTGACCCTGGCCGTCAGTCGGTCAAGCACAGCTTCGGGGACGGCCACAACTGCGGCGAGCTCGTGTGCGGATCCGGTGCCTTGCCCGGCGATGTCCACCATGGACCAGGAATGTATCCCCGCACTGGGAAACAACGCCTTGGATGTACCCCTGCCAGGAACCAGCCTGCTGGGCTACCCTGCGGACAGCAATGCCGGGCGCCTGCTTTCCTTCACTTATCTTTCCTCAGGCCCTTCACCGGCCGATCTGGGCATCAGCCGAACATAGGCAGGAATCGCCGGCGCGGTGTCTTTCGCCGCGCCCAGACCCTCCCGTAGATGCGCTCAGCCAGGCTTCAGCCTGCCTCGGTGCCATGTTCGAGACGCCGTGCGCGTCCCCTGATGCTTGAAAGACCCTGACTTCCCATGAAGAAATTCCTGACGTTTTCCGTTACGACCATTACGGCCGGGCTGGTTTTGACCGGCTGCTCTGCCGGGGGCAGTATGCCCGGGATGAACCACGGTGGAACCGGTATGTCTGCCACAGCCCCTGTTGTTGCGGGGGACCACAGCGGCGATGACACCGCCTTTGCCCAGACAATGATCCCGCACCACGCCCAGGCTGTGCAGATGAGCGAGATGATCCTGAGCAAACGGGACATCCCTGCCGAGGTCACGGCCCAGGCCACCCGGATCAAGGACGCCCAAGGGCCGGAAATCATTAAAATGACCACTTGGCTCCAAAACTGGAATGAACCAGCGAGCATGACAGCCGACCACACCATGCCGGGCATGAGCGGCGAGGCAGACCTGGCGACACTGGAGGCCGCGCAAGGCGTTGACGCGGCCAAGCTGTTCCTGACCCAGATGATCGCCCACCATCAGGGCGCCATCACGATGGCCGAAAAGGAAACGGCGGCCGGCAAAAACCCCGAAGCCGTCGCGTTGGCCGGATCAATCGTCGCCAGCCAGGAAACAGAAATCCAAAAGATGCAGAAGCTGCTGGCCGGACTCTGACCCTCCGATGCCAGCACATGACCGGGGAACACAACACCATGACCTGCAAATTTTCTGAACCTTGGAGCACCCATGCCCCGCCAATGTACCGCCCCTTCCTCTCTCCTGATCCTCACCGCTTCCATCGTCCTGGGCCTGACCGCCTGCTCCACCACAGCCGCCTCCCCAGCGCCACCCCCGACCGTGTCGCTTGGGGAAAGCGACAGCGCGCTGCCCAGCTCCCATATCCATGGGCTTAGCGCCAACTCCGAAAGCGGCCAGATTCTGCTGGCCACCCATGAAGGCCTGTTCGACATATCGAAGAACACCGCCGTGAAGATCGGCGGGACCAACGACCTCATGGGGTTCACAGCGACCATGGACCAGGGCGTGTTCTACGCCTCAGGACACCCAGGACCGGGCTCTGACCTGCCCAACCCCCTGGGGCTGATCAAAACCACCGACAGCGGCCAAACCTGGGAAGCGGTCTCCCGGCAGGGAGAATCCGACTTCCACGCCCTCACCACCACCAAATCCGGTTTGGTCGGGTATGACGGGACCCTGCAAACCAGCACCGACGGAAAAACCTGGAAAGCAGCCGTTGCTGGGTTCGCGCCGGCCATGCTCACCGGCAACCCCTACAGCGACACTGTCCTGGCGACGACACCGGACGGTCTCCAACGCTCCACCGACGCCGGCAACACCTGGACCCTCGACAAGGCAGCACCGATCATCCAGTTCGCGGCCTTCGCCAGCGCCACCGAGGCAGTCGGCGTCGCCCCTGACGGGACCGTTCACATCTCCACCGACGCCGGCAACACCTGGAAGAGAACCGGAAAGACCAACGGCACCCCCGAAGCCCTCGCCGCCACGGAAGGATCAGAGGGCAGCCCGTGGATCTGGGCGGCCACCGCGTCCGGACTGACCGTGTCCACCGATCAGGGGGTCACCTTCCGGCCCGCCTTGGCGCAGTGATCCTCGTGGATATCGGCGGTTTCTTTGCTTCCACGTTGACCTCCGGTGCGCTGCTCATGGCCATACCATTGGCCATGACCGCCGGACTGGTGTCCTTCCTGTCCCCTTGCATCCTGCCGCTTGTGCCCGGATACCTCGGCTACGTTTCGGGACTGACCGATCCCGGCCAGCCCCGAAACCGGCGCCGTGTTCTTGCCGGAGTGGGCTTGTTCGTCCTCGGCTTCGCCGTCGTGTTCACGCTCTACGGGGCAGCATTCGGTGCGATCGGATCATGGCTGCTGCGCTGGCAGGACGCTCTCATGCGGGGCCTCGGTGTTGTCGTGATCGTGATGGGCGCGGCCCTGCTCGGACTCGTGCCCTGGCTGCAGCAGACCCGGAAGATCAATCTCGGACGCAGGACCGGACTGGCCGGCGCCCCGCTGCTGGGAGTCGTTTTCGGTCTCGGCTGGACCCCATGCATGGGTCCCACTCTCAGCGCCGTCCTGTCCCTGAGCGTCACCACCGGCAACGCCGGCCGCGGCGCGCTCCTGGCCTTCGCCTATTGCCTCGGCCTCGGAATCCCCTTCGCTTTGACCGCGATGGGACTGGGCTGGGTCAGCTCAGCACTTGCCCTGACACGCCGCCACATACGCGTCGTGAACATTGCCGGCGCCGCCCTGCCGATCGTACTGGGTGTCCTCATGGTTACCGGCGTGTGGGTCCAGTGGATCTACCAGCTGCAAAACCTCTCCGGCACCTTCCTTACCCCCATCTAACCCCTACCCGGGATCGGGGATCACCTTAAACCAAAGGACTTCACATGGACCTTCAACTGAACCGCCGCCGCTTCCTCGGCCTCTCCGCAGCAGGGGCCGTGGCAGCGGCCCTGGCAGCCTGCACCACCACGACAGGTCCCGGCGCGTCGTCGGAACGAATCATGCCCACCGATCCGGCCGTGGCAGACACCGAAGCGCGACGGCCCGCCACCGGCACGACCGTAACGCAGGCCCTGAACGCTACCGCCTTCACCGCCGCGGTGGCAGGCAAACCGGTCACCACCTGGGGCTACAACACACAACTTGCCGCACCCACGATCCGCGCCAAAGCCGGGGACCTGCTGAACGTGGCCGTGACCAACAGCCTGCATGAGGAAACAAGCATCCACTGGCACGGCCTTGCCCTGCGCAACGACCAGGACGGCGTCCAACACCTCACCCAGGAACCCATCGCCGGCGGCACCGACTTCAGCTACGGCTTCCGCCTCGCCCACCCCGGAACCTACTGGTACCACTCACACATGGAACTGCAACGCGAACGCGCCCTCTACGGGGCCCTGATCGTGGAGGACCCCCAGGAACCCCTCAACTACGACAAGGACTGGGTCATCGTGCTCGATGACTGGATGGACGGGATCACCGGAACCCCCGAGGACGTTTTGAAGGAACTCTCCGGGGGCATGACGATGACGGGCATGGATATGGGCTCCACAGGTTCGGGGTCCCCGTCCCCGTCCGGCGGATCGATGGGCATGAAGCACATGCTGATGGGTTCCCGCAGCGACTTTCTGGGCGGCGACGCCGGCGACGTCAGATACCCGTTCCACCTGTTCAACTCCAAAACCCCCGAGGAAGCAGAAGTCCTGGACGCGGTCGCCGGTGACATCATCCGGTTGCGGATCATCAACGCCGCCGGCGACACCGCCTACCGTGTTGGGGTTCCAGGACAGAAACTGACCCTCACCCATACCGACGGGTTCCCCGTCCAACACCAGGACGTGGACGCCGTCGTTCTCGGCATGGGCGAACGCATCGATGCGCTGCTCACCGTCACCGAAGGATTCACCCCCGTCCTTGCCCTGCCCGAAGGCAAAACGGGCAAAGCACTCGGATTCGTCAGCACCGGCACCGGCAAGAAACCACTGCCGGCGGTCCTTCCCACCTCACTCGAAGGAACCGTCCCGGACGGAGGACAACTCAAAGCCGACCCATCCGTCACCCTGAAAGACAAAACCCCTGACCGCACTCACGAGCTCAAACTCACCGGAGGAATGGAGAAATACGACTGGGGCATCAACGGAAACCGCTTCGACATGACCAAACCATTCGAGCATTCCTTCGACGTGAAGATCGGTGAACGCGTTGAAGTCAGGTTCGTCAATGACACTGACATGTGGCACCCGATGCACCTGCACGGGCACACCTTCCAAGTAGGGACATCCGGGGCGCGCAAAGACACCGTCATAGTGCGGCCGAAACAAACAGTCAGCGTCTTTTTCGACGCGGATAACCCCGGTCAATGGCTGGCACACTGCCACAACTCTTATCATGCCGAGCGCGGCATGATGGCCGTTTTCTCCTATATCAAATGAGACCGCACATCGTGGAACAACTGACAGCTGGGGACTTCTTCATCCCCTCACCCACGGTCAGCGCCATCACCTTGGGGCCGTTGACCATCCGCTTCTACGCGCTCTGCATCCTTGCCGGCATCATCTTCGGTGTCTGGTTGACAGCACGCCGCGTCCGGGCCAGGGGCGGCACCACCGCCCAAACACTGGACGTGGTGATGTGGGCGGTACCGTTCGGGATCATCGGCGGCCGGCTCTACCACGTCATCACCGACAGCCAGCTCTACTTCGGTCCCGGCCGGGATCCCTGGGGTGCCCTGCGGATCTGGGAAGGGGGCCTGGGGATCTGGGGTGCGGTGGCCTTGGGTCTGGTCGGCGCCGCCATCGGTGCCCGGCGGGCCGGGATACCGTTGGCCGCGTTCGCAGACGCGGCCGCCCCGGGCTTGCTGATCGCCCAAGGTCTGGGGCGATGGGGGAACTGGTTCAATAACGAACTCTACGGAAACCCCACCGACCTGCCGTGGAAGCTTCAGATCCACGCCATGGACCAAGCCACCGGACAGGCGGTGACGGGTCCGGACGGCGCCGCCCAGATCCTGGGGTACTTCCAGCCGACCTTCCTCTATGAATCCCTCTGGTGCCTGGCCGCTGCATCCTTATTGATGTTCCTGGACCGCCGCTACCACCTTGGCGCCGGATCCGTGTTCGCCACCTACATCATCCTCTACACCACCGGGCGCTTCGCCTTTGAACTGATGCGCTCGGACCCGGCCAACACCATCTTGGGGTTGAGGGTCAACACCTGGGTTTCCGGGGCTCTCCTGGCCGCCGGCATTCTGCTCTTCTTCATCCTCCGCCCCGGCCCCCGCTCCTTCGTCCTGACCGCGGCGCAGGAACCATCGACGGCCCCTACTACCAGCCCACGCCAAACCATCCACCCACGCACAGGGAGAAAGCCATGAGCAACGCAAGTAGACGCCGGGCCGACCACGAAGCCATCCTCACGGCACTGAAAGCACAACAGAGAGCCAAACAACGGAAATGGAACATCCTGGTCTACGGCGGCTTCGGTGTGGTGCTGGCTGCCATCATCACTACGGTGGCTCTGGTGGTCACCGGGGCGGTCCAGGAGAAAAACGCGGCTCTTGAGGCGGCGAGCAAGCCCATCGAAGGGGTCCAGACTTTCAACGGGCTCTCCCGCAACCATGTCCAGAACGCTGTGTCCTACCCGCAGGAACCCGGCGTCGGAGGCGACCACGCAGCCGTGTGGACGAACTGCGGTGTCTACACCGAACCGGTCAACGAACAACGCGCCGTCCACTCCCTGGAACACGGTGCCGTGTGGCTGAGCTACAAACCCGGTCTGGCCCCCGACGATCTCGCCACGCTCACCGGTCTGGCCAAGTCCAACCGTTACACCCTGCTCAGCCCCGACCCGGATCAGAGCAGCCCGGTCACCGCTACGGCCTGGGGTGCGCAACTGGCAACACAAAGCGCCACCGACTCCCGCATCCTAACGTTCATCAACGCCTACGCCCAATCGCCCAAGGCACCCGAACCCGGGGCCGCCTGCACCGGCGGAAACAACGGCTAAGGCCGGAAACACAAAGGAACATTCCATGACAAAGGACAAACCCGAGGAAGACCCCGAAGCACGCTACCGCCGCCACCGTCGGCTGGTGCGCATCGGGCAGCTGGTTATGGCCGCCGGTGCGGTGGTGGCCATCTGGCACTGGATCCTTCACCTGGAACCCTCAGGCCAGGGTCCCAGCCTCGCCCTGGACATCTACGCAGGCTACCCGACCGCGGCGGCGCTGTTTCTGGCAGGGGCCCTCCTCGCCGGCCGGGCAGAGACCAGGAAACGCTGAACATGCCTCCCTTGGACATCGTCCTGGCTTCCTGGACCCTGAACATCCCCGCAGCCCTTGTCATGGCCTGCGCAGGGATCCTCTACAGCAAGGGACTACGCGCAGCCTCGGCGCGGGGGATAGCCTGGCCATGGTGGCGGGCAGTGATTTTCTACGTCCTGGGCCTGGGCGGTTTTGGCGTGCTTAGCTTCGGCTTCACCGGAACCTACAGCCACGACCTGCGCTGGGCCTTCACGCTGAAGGTCACCGCCTACCTCTTCATCGTGCCGCTGTTCCTCGCCGCCGGCCAACCTCTGACGCTGGCCAAAGCGACCCTCAGCCAGGCCGGGCAAGCCCGGTTGAGGGCCTTTCTGGACCACAAAGCCATCCGGGCACTGAGCAACACCGTCGTCGCAGCCCTGCTGGGCCTTGCCCTGTTCACCCTCTTCCTCACACCCTGGTTCTACCCGTTGCGGACCGAGCCGCTATGGGACGCGACGCTGACCATCCTGGTGCCGTTGGTGGGGATGCTAATGGCTGTGCCGATCATGGAAGACGGCTCGACCAGGGACGTCACTTCCTTGATCGTCGTTGAATTCATCTACGTTTTCATCGAACTGGTCGCCGACGCCGTGCCCGGGGTGCTGATGCGCATCAGCCCGGAAGTCCTGGACGGGGCAACACAGGCCCTGATCGGACACCCCGCCTGGCTGCCGGATCCACTGCGTGACCAGCAGTTGGCAGGAGACCTGTTGTGGTTCCTGGCTGAAGCCGTAGACCTGCCACTGATCATCCTGATGTTCATCCGCTTCGCCCGCAGCGACCGGCGCGAGGCCCGCTCTTTCGATGAACTCACCGACGAAGAGCTGGACGCGCTGAACCGGGAACACCTCAAGGGACCGCTTCACGGGCGCGGCACACCACATGCCTGAGCCCGTCCGCCAAGGGCAGCGGCAGCATGTTCACCCACGGTCCGCTAGATGAAAGAAGAAGGATCCACAGTCTTGTCATTGACCATGACCTCAAAATGCAGATGGCACCCGGTCGAAGCGCCCGTGGTTCCCACTCCCGCGATCTGCGCACCCTTGGTCACCGACTGGCCGACAGCAACCCCGATGCTCGCCAGATGGTTGTACGTGGTTTTCAACCCATTGCCGTGGTCCACGACGATCCTGTTGCCGCCGCCGTACTGGCTCCATCCGGCTTCCACGACGGTTCCTGACCCGGCAGCGAACACCGGGGTGCTGCAAGCCCCGGTCAGGTCAATCCCGGTGTGCCACTCACCCGTGGATCCCGTCAGCGGATTAACCCGCAGGCCGAACGGTGAACTGACCTTCATCGACGCCAAGGGCGCGCTCAGGCCCTGGGAAGGGGCAGCCGGGGAAGACGCGGGAGCGGCAGGAGCCGATGCAGCGACCACCTTGGCCTTGGGTGCCGGAGACGCTGCCGGGGCGGGCTTCGACGAAACCACCGGCCGGTCGAAGACCAGCTCGGCGTCGGCCACGACGGTGACTGCCGGCTGGGCTGCGACCGGCTCTACGGCGGCGGCAGGCTCTTCAACGGTGCCGGCCGCCTCGTTAATGGCCGCGGCGCCCGGATTGGCCTGGGCCGCGGAAAGGGCCGACATGGCAATCAACCCAGTCACTGCTGCCGCAGCGCCGAACTGCACACCCCGGCCAGGCCGGGACAGGGACGGCACGAGAGCGCGCAAGGACGGGACGGACGAGGGCGAGGGGGCCGCGCGGCGGCGGCCATGCTGGGGGCGTGAAGGCAAAACGGGGGTCCTCTCGACGCCGGCGAAGTTAGCTGTCGGATTCGGACGAGTGGACTGTCCGGCCTGCCCCGAGCGCGTCCCTGAAAGGGGCGTTCGCAGGGCCAGGCTTCACCCCAAGGCGCAGCATTGCACCGTATCTGGGTCCTCCGCCCCCGCCTTCAAACTCATGGCCCATGAACCGCCCGGCGGGGTTTGGCGAAGCGGTCATACCCATACCCGTCGGGGGTATGTCTGCGGCAACTCTACCCAAAAACACCCGAACGTTACAAATTCGTTATCTAAGGACGGTTATGTCTGACTATCAAAGCGCCGGCCCTCCTTCCTTGCACCGCGCAACCAAGTCACCGCCGCTGCTGTCCCGCCGGCGTCTGGTCATCTCGTCCTTCCTGGCCGGGGTGGGAACCTTGCTGACCGCGTGCGGCAACAGTGATGAACTGTCGCAGCAGGCCAGGGCGGGGGACACCAAGAACTACATCGCCGGGGACGGTTCCGTCACTGAATACAGTGCCGCGGACCGGAAGCCTCCCATCGTCCTGAAAGGCAAACTCTATGACGGCACCGTGGTCGACTCGGCAGATTGGAGAGGCAGCGTCACCGTCTTGAACTTCTGGTACGCAGCCTGCGCACCGTGCAGGCTTGAAGCCCCACGGCTGGAAGCCCTGTCCGAAGGCAACAAGGACAAAGGGGTGCGGTTCTACGGGGTGAACGTCCGGGACGAGGAAGCCACCGCCGTCGCTTTCGAGCGGACCTTCGGTGTCACCTACCCCAGCATGCAGGACAAGGACGGCGGCATCCTTCTGGCGATGGCACAGTATGTGCCACCCCAGGCGGTTCCCTCCACGCTCGTGATCGACAAACAGGGCCGGGTAGCGTCAAGAATCCTGGGCCTGGCCGATGAAAGCATCCTCAGGTCCCTGATCTCCAGTGCAGTGGCAGAGCCGTGACAGCCTGCCCGGGTCGTGGTGCCCCGCGAGGCACGGCGGGGCGTGGGGAAGGTCCTCTTCCCTCGAGCGGCCCAGAGTCAGGGTGTGTGCCGCGCAGTGCCAGCGTGGGAAGATCTGCTGAAGAAGACAGCAGGCTTAATCTATGGCTGCGGAGGGTCCCATGGGAGAGATTCACGGCAGATCCCCCGCCCGGATCGCCGTCGTTCTCGCCGGGCTGTTCATCACCATGGTTGTTCTCGTGGTTCTGGTTCTGCTTGCTCAACCCCGCACGGACAGAATCGTCGACTGCGCGCCCGGCTTCCATAATGTCTCCGGGCCGGCCAGCGACTGCGTACCCAATCAACCAAGCAGCCCCGCATCCTCGACCCAGCCCCTCCAGTAGCCTCAGCTACGACTCCAGCCGGGAAGCATTCCGGTCCTCCTGGACCACATTGTGGCCACGGCAGGAACAGCTCTTCGAATCCGGTCCTTCCATCGCTAACCAGACAGGCCCACGTGGCCGTCGCCACCAGAAAGCCTTCACGCAGTGATAAAGCTAGAAAAAACATCGCCACCGCAAATGACTGCCATCAGGAAAACCCGCGTCTTTGTCTGGGTTCTGCTGGTCTTCCTCATCGGAATCGGCCTGGTCTGGTACACGGTCTTCGCCGTTAACAGGCCCGACGCCTCCACACCAGCCCCCTCATCCCAGAGGGTCGAACTCGTGCGCGAAGACAGCCACCGGAGCACCTCTCCGGCAGCTGCGCAGGCGCAATTGGTGGAGTTCGTGGATTTCGCCTGCCAAGCGTGCAGGCAAGCCCAGCCGCTGGTGGAGGAGCTGAAGAAGGAGTACGGGGACCGGGTCACGTTCGTCAGCCGCTACTTCCCCCAGCCCGCAGACCGGAACTCAGCCGCGGCCGCTCTGGCTGTGGAAGCGGCAGCACAGCAGGGCAAATATGAGCAGATGTACTCGAAAATGTTCCAGACCCAGCCCCAGTGGAGCGGCAAGCAGGAGTCACAGGCATCGCTGTTCCGGTCCTACGCCCAGGATCTGGGCCTGGACATGGACGCCTACGACTCCGCGGTGACCGACGATAAGACAAAGGTGCGGGTCAAGGAGGACATCACCGATGGCACCGGCCTGGGCGTGAAAGACGCTCCGACCTTCTTCCTCAACGACAAGATGCTCAAACTGGACAGCAAAGAACAATTCGGACGGGAACTGGCACAATTTTCCGCGAAGTAGGTGTCACCACCCACCCGCCACGGGATGCGCAGGCACGGCAAGCCATCACCTGCGGGACACCGGTCCCAGGGTGGGCAAGAATCCAAATGCGAGAACAACCCGGCGAGGAGTCACATCAATGAAGGAGCCCGTTCCGGATCCGTACCATGACTGGGCCGCAGCTTTTGTGCTCGGGTCATTGAGCCGCCATGAGTGCCGGGAATTCGAACGGCATCTTTCCTGCTGCGGTCACTGCGCCGACGTTGTCGCCGATTTCGCTGCTGTGCCGCAGATGCTCAACGCTCTGAGCCGGGCGGAGGCTTTGACGCTGAACGATGGCCGTCCACCGCTGAACCACTGGCCAGTGCCGGGCGCAGCCGTTGCAGGGTATGCCGGATCCGCCATGCTTGTGCTGCTCTCACCCTGGTGTTAGCAGAAACCGGCCCCGGGTTCAGACCTGCGGGGCAGGGCAGGACGGGCGTTACGGTCCTCCATGGCCTTTGTTTCGTCGCCGGTTGGCAAAGAGGAACCCGGCTAACGCCAGCAGCAAAATTCCTGCTGCGACGGCCATGGTGACAGGGGCATTGGCGTCGGAGGGTGGTTGGAGGCTCGGTTGCGTGGGGACCGGAGCTGGAGACGCGACTCCGGGCTCAGCCGGATCCACGGAAAAGACGGCATCAATATGCACAGGGCCAGAAGCGGGAATCGGAAACCCCGAAGCTGCGGGGACCCTTTCGATGGGTGGAGCTTCCACGCTCACTGCCAAGGGCTTACTCAAAAACACCACTCCGGGGACCGCAACCTGCGGCCCAAACGTCCGGGACGGGGTTGCCGGTTCAGCCGCTGATGCCGCAGACACCCCAAACAATCCAGCCACCACTGACGCGAAGACCATGGCAAAGGGACGATAGCGGCGTCTGTCCAGAAACATCGGGTGGCTCGTTCTCTCTACGGGGCGCACCGCGAAACTTACAGGGGGGGCGCGACCAAAACTTATTACTGCTTCTACAGTATGTAGAAATAAGGGGGCCGCGGCAAGGGAGCAGAAACAGTCGCAGCCGGGAAAGTCCTGAATACGCCCACAGCGGCAACCCCGGGAGCCGGCCCGGGAATCCTCGGGGGATAGTTGTTCCTCCAGCTGTGCTTCGCAAATGACCGCTGTGATGGTCCATTTGGTCTCGGGGTCGTCCTGCCAACGGCGCCCCGTCCCGGGGGCAGGCGTTGAGGCTGCTCACCCCGACCTCGGCGGCAAGCTGCAGCAACTCAGTGCGTGCCGCGTAGAGGTCCGCCAGCTGCTCAGGCGTCAGGGATGACGACATGACTCGCTGGCAGCCTCTTGACAAGAGCAACCGATTTAGGTTGACGAAATCTGCAATATCGGCAATCGAGTGCGCCGCTTGGAAGTGGATGGCCGAACTACCGGTAACGCCTAATGACGCCCTCACTGGCGACCGATTGGCTCCCCCGGTGCCACAGGGAACGGGAAAATTCCTTTGCCAGCAACCACACCAGGCCGGCCGCCATCACTGGGTTTGGCAGCGTCCAGACACCCAATGGCGTAATAAGGATCAGGAAGGTGATCGCGGCGGCAAGGCCCCACTACACGGCGCGTCCGTGGCTGAGGATCAGCAGCCCCACCGTTATTTCACCTGCGGCGGCCGCGATACCTACCGCAGATGGTGCGGCCCGTTACCACGTTTCCTAAAAACCATTCGTAGAAGGGAATCAAGGGAGCATCGGTATCGAGGGCGACAAATTGCTTTAGGCCCACAACACTCAGCAGCAGGTTGACCCCGAGCGCCATGACGGTAAAGAAGACGCCGGTAAAGGTGCGTGCTCCGTTTGGCCTGGCCACGGAGAACACCAAAGCGGCCAGTCAGAACACCAACCAGGGAATGAGTTGTTCCATTTACTTTCTCCTTGGTCTTACGGAGCTTAGGTCGCCCCAACCTCTCGGCTGCGCTAAGAGGCAGGCAAAAACAGTTCTGCGTAGGCGGAGGCAATGCGCGGGGATCACTCCAGGGCCGCCTGGGTGATGGCCTTTTTGCGCAGATGATGACCGGTTCGTGCCCGTCGTGGTGCAGTGCCGGTGCGTGCGACGAATATTGAGGCAACCGTGACGGCGAGCCCAACGGCCCAGATAAGGCCGATGAGCAGCCCGTTGACTTCGTCGAACTTGTCGCTCAGGCCGGTATCGATGAGGACTCGGTAGGGGCCGTAGCCAGGAAGGAGGACTGCCGTCTCGGGCGGACCGAGTCGAAGCATGGGGCTCTGGGTAATGCCGAGGTCAAGGAATGGTACGACGAAGGCGATGAGGACCCCGGTGACGCGTCCGAGGATGAAGCCAAGGCACATGCCCAGGAGTGCGTAGACGACTCCCATGAGGATGGTGCCCCCGATGAAGCCGGACCACTGCCGGGCGGAGAAAACCATCGCTGTAACGGCAAGTGACGCGGCGGAGATGACTATCACCGCCACGGCGACTTCACCGAACCGTCCTGTCAGCAGCGCCGAGCGTCGCATTCCTGACAAGACAAGCCTCTTGTCCCCCTCGCGATTGTTCAGGGCAATGAAGAGCCCGGCGACGGTGGCGAGGGAGGCCACCGCGATGGGTGCCATGGTCCCTGCATGCGTATCGGGCAGCCAGTACTGGCCGTCCACTTCCCTGCCGTCTTCAATCACTCGCATCACTGAATACTGCTCATTGGTGATGGCCTTGGACATCCAGATGAAGATGACAGGCACGGTGACGAGCAGAAGCCACAGGGCCGGGTTGCGCCGATACTGCCGCAGGCCCATCCGGAAGCTCGTTGCCGCTTGAGTCCCCCAGCCCGGGCGAGAGACTGGATGCCGGCGACGGCCTGCCCGTACCTCGCGTGTGAGAAGCAGGCCGCTACCCAGCAGCGCACCAATGACCCAAACCAGTGCCAGTCCCAGATCGCCCAGGTACCCGCCGTGGCCGGAGGGGAGGTCCACCATCCACAAGGTCACGTAGTGGGTCGGCATCCACCGCGTGATCTCGGCGCGGTCAGGTGAGGTAAGCGCAGGGCCGAAGAAGACGTCCAGGATCCACACCAGCAGGATCACGACGGTGCCGTTGACCTGGTCCTTGACCAAGGAGCCGACAGCCGTGCCGATGCCGACGTAGATGACGGAGAACATCAGCGCCCCTGCGATGACCCGCGCCGGGTCGTCGACCTGTCCCCGCAGGAACAGTGTGGCAAGGGCCGCAGCCGAGACGAGCCCGGCTATGAGCAGCCCCGTCGTGATCCGGGCCATGACAAGCTGCGGGGCGGGAAGGCCGGCAAGGACAAGGCGCCGGTCGGCGGAATTCGCCTGGCAGGTCTGGAAGTACATCGCCAGCGCCGCAAGGAACGCTGAGGCCCAACCGGTCGTTGCGGTTTCCACCGCGACGCCGGTGCCGCCCAGCAGCTTCGCGGCGTCTGCCATCGGCTGCGCGGCGACCAGCACGAAAACGACCGGGATCAGAACCAGCACCAGCAGGGTCACCGGGTTCCACATGTACTCCACGAGGAAGCGACGGGTCAGGACTGCGACCGCCCTCACTTCTGGATCGCCTTGCCGCCCCGGAGCTCCACGATCCGGTCGAACCGTTGCTCGTCCGCGATGAAGTGGCTGATCACCAGGATCGCCCGGCCTTCCTTGCGGCGCCTGGCCACCAAGTCCCAGAACCGCAGGTATGTATCCCAGTCGAACCCGGCGTAAGGCTCATCGAGCAGCAGCACCGAGGGGTCAGGGAGCATCGCCAGAGCCAGGTTGAGCTTGGCCAGGGTACCACCGGAAAGCCTGTCGGCACGTTCGGTGGCGTACCGGCTGAAGTCGAGCTCCTCGTAAAGCCCCCGCTGCGCTTGGGCACGTTCATTTCCGGGCATGCCGTAGGCGACCCCGAACAGTTCGAAATGCTCATCGCAGGTGAGCCTTTCGAATACGACCGGCCGTTGCGGGCAGTATCCCAGAGACCCATGCACGTCCACGGATCCAGCGTCGGCCGACAACGTCCCGACCATGATCTGCATCAAGGTGGATTTCCCGGACCCGTTTTCCCCCACAAGCCCGACGACCTCGCCCGGGCGGACCGACAATGAGGCCCCGTTGAGCACGTGGTTGCGCCGACGCAACGGCCAGACTCCCTGCCGGTATGTCTTCGATATCCCGCTTGCGGCGAGCACAAGACCAGCCTCCCCCCTTGGGGAGGGGCTCCCACTTGGATCCATTGCACCTTTCCCTATTCCCCGTAATGCCGGAAGTCCTTACCGGCGTCTTTGTTGCACTCCCCTACCTGGGCTTTCAGGCCACCGGCCTTGGAACAGGCATAGGGGCCGAAAAGTAGATCCCAACTAATCGCATCGATGTTCCCCGGGATTTCGAGCCGCTGTGTCGTGCATGCCTCCGTCCTGCCGCTTCGTCCGGGTTGCCTTGCTGCGCCTTGCAGCCATTGGTATGCCTCCCCACTTGCCGGTGTGTTGTTCCTCCATAGCGGTCCTCAGCCCGCGCCGGGTTCTGGGCTCTGCCGTACCAGCGGGAAGTCCATTCCATCCCCGCCGGCGAGTTCTGCATAGAGTCCTTCGACGCCTATCCGTACCGCGGGTGCGCTGCAGGGCTGCAGTTGGATCCGGAGTGTGTCCGCGGTCAGGGACACTTCCATGCGGTGTCCCCGGTACAGGATCTGAAACGCGGCGCGTTTGAGTGGAGGCGGTAGCCGGGGAGAGAAAGTCAGGGCGTGGGATTCTGCCTGTAAACCGGCGAAAGCACGGACGACGACGTCGACAGTTCCGGACATGGCTCCCAGATGAATGCCTTCCTGGGTTGTGCCGCCTTGGGTGTCGTCCAGGTCGGAGACCAGTGCTTCGCGGAAGACTTGCCAGGCTCGGGTTTCATCCATGCGCGCCAGTACCGAGGCATGGACAACTCGGCTGAGCGTTGATCCGTTGGCGGTTCTGGCGAGGTAGTACTCAACTGTCCGCCGCAGGGTGGACTGGGTGAACGTGTATCCGAGCCGGTGAAGCTGCCTGATCAGGCCCTTGGGACCCAGCAGGTAGATGAGCATCAGGACATCTGCCTGCTTGGCGAGTTTGTATCGGTTGGTGGCGTCGTCCTCGGCCTCGAGGATCAGATCGAGCCGACCGATGTTGCCGTACGTGGACCGGTAATGCGACCAATCAAGTTCTGCCAGGTTTTCGTACCCGTCGAATTGGCTGAGGATGCCGTCGGCGTGGAATGGTACGGCGAGATTGTGGCTGATCCTGGCCCAGTTATTGATTTCCTCCTCGGTGATCTGCAGCCGGTCCCTAAGGTCGGCACCGGGGTGGCCGTGCAGTTCTGTCAGCACGTCCGCGGCACGGTCGCACACCCATGAGAGCAGGACGTTGGTGTAGCTATTGTCACGCAGACCGGGGCCGGGCTCATCCGGGTAACCGTCGTGATACTCGTCAGGGCCCATCACCCCTGAAAGGTGGAACCTTTGCCCTTCCGGGGCAAAGGTGGTGAGCGAGGCAAAGAATCTGGTTACTTCGATGATCAGCTCCCCGCCGCGGAGCCGAAGCCACTCCCGGTCTCCCGTGAGCTCGAAGTGCTGCCAGGCGTTGTAGGCGATGGCGAGACCCACGTGGCGCTGACGGCTGGAGTTATCCGGCATCCATCGGGCGGACCGGGAGTTGTAGAGCTGGCGGGGTGTTTCCTCGCGTCCGTCGCTGCCGCTTTGCCAAGGGAACATGGCTCCTCTAAGGCCCCGGTCCCGGGCAGCTGCCCGGGCTGCATCGAGCCTGCGCCAGCGGTATTCCAGCAGCGCCCTGCTGACTTCCGGGAGCCGGAGCCCGACCACGGGGAAAATGAACAGTTCATCCCAGAAGATGTGGCCCCGGTACCCTTCGCCGTGCAGGCCGCGGGCCGGTACTCCGGCGTCCAGGGCTGCGGTGTGTACGGAGATTGTCTGGAGCAGGTGGAACACGTGCATGTTGAGCACCAGCTGGGACTGCCGGTCCCCATCGATGCTGATTCCAAAGAGCTCCCACAGGCGCTTCCATGCCTGCCTGTGATCTTCGACCAGGGCGTTGAATCCGGTGTTGTCCTCAGAGAGCTCGGCAAGGACGGCGGTCCTGGGTGAGGAGATGGCGACGTCCCGGGACGTGGCTACGGCTGCGGTGTTGGTTATGGTGACTGGCTGCCCTTCGATCAGCCGAAGCGCGTACTGCCGCTGGTACCGGCGGCCGCTGGTCCGGGCGCTGCCGGGAGCCAACGCCGCCTGACCTGTGATGACGGTCCGGAGGCCCAGGGCGATACCTATCCGGCTTTGGGTGGTCTCGGTTTCGCACAAGATGATCTCTGGCTCTGGCTCTGGCTCGGTGAAGGCAGGCGGAGTCAGGTGTACTTGCCCTGTGCCGGCGTAGTCGCGGACGTTGGCGTTGGCAACGGTTCCGTCGATGCCGACCCGGAGGCGGATGGTGCCGGTGACCCCGCGGGCTGACAGGATAGTCTCCATCGCCGCTATATGGGCCTTGTGCATGGAAGTGAGCCGCCGCTGCACGACGGTGAGCTGCTTCCCGCCCGGACCGGTGAGGGTTGCCCGTCTGGTCGCTATGCCCGCGTGCAGGTCGACTTCGGTGCGTTCGTCGCTGACCTGGAGGCGGCCGCTTGACCACCAGGGGCCGGCGCCGAAGGCGAGGTCCAGTGGCAGCCAGTTCGGGAGGTTGACGAGGTGCTCTTCTTCCAGGTCGCGCCCATGGATAGTGCTTGTGGTCCGGTTATAGATTCCGGCCAGGTAGGTGCCGGGGTAATGGATGCCGTCGTCATGGCGCTCCGGCCGCGCTCCGCGCGTAGCCATATAGCCGTTGCCCAGCGCAGTCAGTGCCTCACGGTGTCCTTCGTGGGCAGGGTCGAACCCTTCATAGACGAGCTTCCAGGGGTCGGTTCGGGAAACCCCCAGATCAAGTTGGGCGACGTCGCCCAGGACGATGTCGGCGCCGGCAATTTCCAGCTGTTCCCTGTGCCCGCCACGGTCGATGCCCACGACCAGGCCAAATCCACCCCGGCGCCCTGCCTGGATGCCGGCAACGGCGTCTTCGATAACAGCGGTGTGCCGGGGTGCGACGCCGAGGCGGCGGGCTGCGGCAAGGAACATTGCCGGGTCCGGTTTTCCCGGCAGTGCGTTTCCGGCGGCGGTCTGACCGTCAATGATGACATCGAACGCGGTTCCAAGGCCGGCGGCGGCGAGCAGTGTGCGGGCGTTGCGGCTTGCGGTGACCAAGCCCACGGGAATCCCGGCGTCCCGCAGGCGGACCAGCAGGGCTGTTGTGCCGGGGTATGCCCGGATGCCCTGATCTGCCACCGCTTCCAGGAAGAGGGCATTTTTGCGGGCCGCGAGTCCTGGAACCGACCAGGCATCCGGCCCGTCATTGGGGCAGCCGGACGGAACCTCCGCCCCGCGGGAGGCGAGGAAGGCGGCCACACCGTCCTCTCGCTGCCGGCCATCGACATACCGGCGGTAGTCTGCGTCGATATCGAAGGGATCACGTCGCGGGTGTCCGGTGAGCCGGGGATCCTGGAGGACAGAATCGAAAAGCCGCTTCCACGCTGCCGCATGGACGGCCGCGGTCTGGGTGACCACTCCGTCCATGTCAAAGAGCACCGCTTGGTATGGCGGCGTTGTCCTGTGGCGCTCACCGGTGCCCGGGCCGCTGGCCCGCGCCGCATAGACCTCTTCCAAGCTATTCCGGTTCCTTTGCTGCATCGGACCTCGCGCTGGCCGGTCCGGGCCCGGAGGTCCACTCCCAGTTCCGGATTTCGGGCATGTCTTCGCCGTGGGCCCGGATGTATTGGCGGTGCTCGATGAGCTTGTTCCTGAGTTCCTCACGCACATGCGCCGAAATGTCCTTCAGCCTCGGTACCCGGTCGATGACGTCCATGGCGAGGGTGAACCGGTCGAGTTGGTTGAGCACGCACATATCGAACGGGGTGGTGGTCGTGCCTTCCTCCTTGTAGCCGCGGACGTGGAGGTTGTCATGATTTGTTCGGCGGTAGGTGAGCCGGTGGATAAGCCACGGGTAGCCGTGGTAGGCGAAGATGACTGGTTTGTCGGTCGTGAACAACGCGTCGAAGTCCCGCCCGGACAGGCCGTGCGGGTGCTCGGCCGCGTCCTGCAGGCGCATGAGGTCAACGACGTTCACCACACGGATTTTCAGGTCTGGGAACCGTTCTTTAAGAATATCCACGGCTGCGAGGGTCTCCATGGTGGGCACGTCACCGGCGCAGCCCATGACGACGTCGGGTTCCCCGTCCGCGTCGGAACTGGCCCAGTCCCAGATACCGATGCCTTTGGTGCAGTGCACGATCGCCTGCTGCATGTCCAGGTACTGCAACTGGGGCTGCTTACCTGCGACAATGACATTGACGTACTGACGGCTGCGCAGGCAATGGTCGGTCACGGACAAGAGGGTGTTGGCGTCCGGCGGCAAGTAGACGCGGATGACGTCGGTCTTCTTGTTGATGACATGGTCGATGAATCCGGGGTCCTGATGCGAGAACCCGTTATTGTCCTGCCGCCACACGTGGGATGTCAGCAGGTAGTTCAAGGACGCGACGGGGCGGCGCCACGGAATATCGTTGGTCGTGGTCAGCCATTTCGCGTGCTGGTTGAACATCGAATCGACGATATGGATGAACGCCTCGTAGCAGGAAAAGAATCCGTGCCGGCCCGAGAGCAGATAACCTTCCAGCCAGCCCTGACAGGTGTGTTCGGAGAGGATTTCCATGACCCGCCCGTCACGGGCGAGGTGGTCGTCCTCGGGAACGGTGCGGGCGTTCCAGGACCGGGCGGTGGCATCGAAGATCGCGCCGAGCCTGTTGGAGTTGTTCTCGTCGGGGGCGAAGACCCGGAAGTTGTCCTTGTTCGCGGCCACGATGTCCCGCAGGAATGTTCCAAGGACCCTGGTCGATTCCACAGCCCCGGTGCCGGGAGCGTCTACGGGCACGGCATAAGCGGTAAAGTCCGGGAGCCGCAGGTCCCGCAGCAACAGCCCGCCGTTGGCGTGCGGATTGGCGCTGAGGCGCCGCTGCCCGGCAGGGTGGAGCGTGGCGATCGCCGGGATGGGGGTTCCTGCCTCGTCGAAAAGTTCTTCCGGCCGGTAACTGCGCAGCCAGCGCTCAAGAACTTCTCGGTGGTCCTCATTTTCGCGGGCCTGCGTGAACGGCACCTGGTGGGAACGCCAGCTTCCTTCCACTTTGAGCCCGTCCACTTCCGTCGGCCCTGTCCAGCCTTTTGGAGAACGCAGGACGATCATGGGCCAACGGGGCCTGCCGGTCCGCCCTTCCTCCCGCGCCGCCCGCTTGATCTCTTGGATTTCATCGAGGCAGGCATCCAACGTTCTGGCGAAGTCCTGGTGCATTTGCGCCGGGTCGGAGCCTTCCACGAAATGGGGGCTATGGCCGTACCCGCGCAGCAGCGCGTCCAGCTCATCCCGGTCGATCCTGTCCAGGACCGTGGGGTTGGCGATCTTGTAACCGTTCAGGTGCAGGATCGGCAGCACCGTTCCGTCCCTGGCGGGGTCGATAAATTTATTGGAGTGCCAGCTCGCTGCCAGCGGACCCGTTTCTGCTTCGCCGTCACCAACGATGGCAGCGACGATCAGGTCGGGATTGTCGAAGGCTGCCCCGTAGGCGTGTGAGAGCGCGTACCCGAGTTCCCCGCCCTCATGGATGGATCCAGGGGTCTCGGGCGCGACGTGGCTGGGGATGCCGCCGGGGAAGGAAAACTGACGGAAAAGCTTACTCATTCCCGGCAGGTCCTGGGAAATGTCCGGATATGTTTCGCTGTAGGTACCCTCCAGCCAGGCTGCCGCCACAGGCCCTGGTCCGCCGTGGCCCGGGCCCATGATGTAGATCATATCCAAATCCCGCTCCATGATGGCCCGGGACAGGTGTGCATAGATGAAGTTCAGGCCCGGGGTTGTGCCCCAGTGCCCCAAGAGCCGGGGCTTGATGTGCTCCGGCCGCAGCGGTTCGCGTAAGAGCGGATTGTCCATCAGGTAGATCTGACCAACGGACAGGTAATTCGCTGCCCGCCACCAGGCATGGATACGGTCAGCCTGTTCCGGGCTGAGGGCGGGTTCGTGCGTCAGTGAAAGCTGGTGGTCGTTCATCGAAAAGTCCTGCCTCTTGGTGCGGAAAGAACGGTGACGGACGCAGAAGTCCGGGAACTGCTGCTGCCACTGGCTGGGGGGCCGCGGATGGAGGGCACGTATCTCATCGCGGAGCTTTGAGTCCGCGGACGAATGGGGCTTTCCCCAGCGCTGTCCGTTCGAGCTGATCCACGACGTGGATGGCGATTGCGAGCGGTGCAACGCCTGCCTCGGTGAGGGCGCGGGAGAGCGTGGTTTCGACGTTTTCCGGGGTGGTTCCCCGGGTGAGGCCAGCAAGAAGGACCCGGAGCCCGTTGAATTCCTGAATGATCTGCCATCCCGCGATGGCTGCCTGGTCCAGGACGTGGTGGAACACAATCGGGTGCACGGTGACCTCGCCGGTCCTTCCCGGCAGGTGCAGGACGTCTTCAAGGCGGCCTTCGATGTCCTCAAGGAGTGCGAAGGAGCGCCCGCACGGGCAGCCGCGTCCGCCAAGGCGTACGGTGTCGGACATTTCGTAGCGGATCAGCGGCAGGGTCCTCGAGAACAAGACGGTAACCAGGAGCTTCGCCCCGGTCGTGTGTGGCGGTACGGGGTTTCCGTCCTGGTCAACGGGTTCGACGATCAGAAGGTCTTCGTACACGTGACGGTTACGCCGGGTGCACGCGGAGGCGATGCCGGCGGTTTCGGTGGCGGCGTACACGTCGAAGGGGGCACTCCCCCAGGCTGCTTCAAGTTCCGCGGCCGTGGTCGGCGTGAGCACTTCAGAGGCTGACATGACCCCTTGGGGGGCGATGTGCAGCCGTCCGGCGTGCTGTTCGGCCGCCAATGGTTTGAGGGCTGAGGCGTAGCCGACCAGGATCCGGGGCTGGAACCGGTTGAGCGCGGCGACGGTCTCTTCCATGGGCGCGGTAACGTCCAGGCGGAGGGTGGGCACCAGCTTGGAGCGCAAGGATGCCCCGACGACGGCGGACTGGTGGGTGGGGACGCGGGAACTGACCAGGGCCATTTTCAGGGGCCGGGTGAGTCCGGTGGTGATCCCGGCCCAATCGTTAGCCCTCGCATAGGAGGCCAGGACGGTGGCCCATTCGGCGCGGTCCCAGACGAAGGTGCCGCGCCGGCCGGTGGTCCCGGCCGTCGCAGCGGCCCACCAACGGCCCTCCCACGGATCACCGGGATCGCCTTGGTGGTCGGTCAGAAACCGCAAATGCTCCTCGAGGTCACCGAGGGTCAGATCCGGTGTGGTCAGGGCCTCGTCGAAGTGCTCCATCAGGTCCGCCTTGGTCACGGGCGGCAGCTGGTCCAACGGGGCGTCGTGGAGGCCGGAGTGGTGGCGGCGGTAGAACTCGGAGCCGGCGTAGGCGGCCCGGCGCAGTTCCTTCAGCGCGCGTTCCTGGTGCGCGGCAATCCGGTCCGGGTCCCAGTGGTCCCTTCGCCGCCACGCGGCGCGCAGGAACAGAACCCGGGCGGTCAGGCCGAGGTCCATGGCGGGGGTGCCTATCGGGTGCCGGCCGGGGCCAGCGGCCGGGTTTCACGGGCGGTGGTGGCTTCGGGTGTTTCGGGCCGGGGCAGGCGCAGCCTCTTGAGCAGCAGGGCGTTCACTGCGACCAAGAAGCTGGAACCGGACATGGACAGGGCAGCGATTTCGGGGCTGAGGGCGATCCCTGCGAAGGCGAAGACCCCGGCGGCGATGGGCAGCGCTATCGCGTTGTAGCCGACAGCCCAGCCGAGGTTCTGGCGCATCTTCCGCAGCGTGCCTTTGCCGATCCGCAGGGCGATGGGCACATCGAGGGGGTCCGAGCGCATGAGGACGACGTCTGCGGTTTCGATGGCGACGTCGGTGCCGGCGCCGATCGCGATGCCGAGGTCGGCCTGGGCCAGGGCCGGGGCGTCGTTGACGCCGTCACCGACCATGGCGACTTTTTTCCCGGCTTGTTGAAGTTCGGCGATTTTCGCTGATTTGTCGCCGGGGAGCACTTCGGCGATGACGGTGTCGATGCCGAGCTGGCCGGCGATCCGGTGGCCGGTGGCCTCATTATCGCCGGTGAGCATGACAACTTCGATCCCGGCTTCGTGCAGGGCCGCGACTGCGGCGGCGGCGGTTTCCCTCGCGGCGTCTGCCATGGCGATCACCGCAGCGGGCCGGCCGTCCACGGCGGCGAGTACCGCGGTCCGTCCGGTGCCGGCGAGTTCCTCGCGCACGGCTGCCAGCGGTCCGAGGTCGATGCCTTCGTCTGCCATCAGCCTGCGGTTCCCGACCAGGACCCGGTGTCCGTCCACGGTCGCTCCCGCGCCGTGACCGGGAACATTCAGGAAATCCGTCGCGGCGATCACAGGTACGCCCTGCGCCTGGGCGTGGCGGACAACGGCTGTGGCCAGTGGGTGTTCGGATTCCCGCTCGACGGCGGCGACCAGCGCCAACAGGGTGTTCTGGTCAATTCCTTCAACGACCACGTCGGTTACTTCGGGTTCACCCTTGGTCAGGGTGCCGGTCTTGTCCATCACGACGGTGTCGATCCGGGCGGAAACTTCCAGGGCGGTGGCGTTCTTGAACAGGACGCCGCGTTTTGCGCCGAGCCCGGTGCCGACCATGATGGCCGTAGGGGTGGCCAGGCCCAGGGCGTCAGGGCAGGTGATCACGACGACGGTGATGGCGAAGAGCATGGCCGCCTGAAGCCCCGCTCCGAGGGCGAGCCAAGCGGCGAACGTCACAGTCCCGCCGATCAGGGCGACCAAGACCAGCCAGAACGCAGCCCGGTCGGCCAGGCGCTGTCCCGGTGCCTTGGAATTCTGGGCTTCCTGGACGAGGGCCACGATCTGCGCCAGGGCGGTGTCTGCGCCGACCTTGGTAGCCCGGACACGCATGGTTCCAGTGGTGTTGATGGAGGCACCAATCACTTCTGAACCGACAGTTTTGCTTACCGGCAGGCTCTCGCCGGTGACCATGGACTCGTCGACCTCCGACTGGCCCTCAACGACTTCCCCGTCGACAGGGATTTTGGAGCCGGGCCGGATCAGGAGCAGGTCGCCGGTCTGCACTTCGGAGGTGGGGATTTCAACTATTTCCCCGTCGCGGATGACCACCGCTACCGGCGGGGCGAGTTCGAGCAGGGTGCGGATAGCTTCGTTCGCCCCTCCCCGGGCCCGCATCTCGAACCAGTGGCCCAGCAGGACAAAGGAGGCCAAAACGGTCGCAGCCTCGTAGAACACCTCGCCGCCGCCGGTGAGGGTGACCCAGACGCTGTACAGCCAGCCGGTGCCCACGGCGATCGCGACCAGGACCATCATGTCCAGGGTGCCGGCCTTCAGTGCCCGGTAGGCTCCGTCGAAGAAGATCCAGGCTGAGTAGAAAATGACCGGCAGGGACAGGATCAGCGCCATCACATCGTCCCGGAGCCCGAACGGTGTCGGTGCGTTGAAGCCGAGCATGTCCCGGCCCATCGGGGACCACAGCACCACCCCGATCGAGAGGACCGCGGCGACCAGGAACCGGTTGCGCATGTCCTTGACCATGTCGTCCATGGACATCCCGGCGTGATGCCCGCCGTGACCCATCATGTCTTGCGGGGTCCGTGCGGGTCCGCCATGACCGTCCATCGCGTGACCTGCGTGGGCGTCCCCGGTCGGGTGGGCATGGCCCTGGTGCGAGGCCGGCGGTGCCGGGGCATGACCGTGGTGGGTTTGGACCTCCGGGTGCTGCATGTGCTGGACGGGGTGCCCGTCATCGTGGTGGGCATGTCCGGCGTGAGTCCCGGTCGAGGTTCCCGGCACGGAGGGTTCATGTGCCGTGTCCATGGGTAAGCAGATGTGCTCGGGAACGGATGCGCCCCTGCAGTGGTAGCCGCAATCGCGCACCCACCTCGTGATCTGTTCCAGTGAGGTCAACGACGGATCAAAACTGACGGTGGCGGTTTGGGCGACAGCGTTGGCATCGACGGCAACGACCCCGGGCCGCTGCAGCAGCACACGCTCGACGACGCCCTTGGACGTCGCCCAGTGCAGACCGCGGACCTCCACGATGGCATTTTTGAGTCCCGGTACGGCCCCTGAAGGGGCCGGCCTCGGATGAACTGACATGATCGTCCTTTCGCAGGCGTGTCTGAGGAAGTCAACCAAGGCTCGAGAGCCCCGTTGCCAGACCTTCACTGCGTGAGGGCTTTGCCCGTGACGTCGTTTTCCGGTTACCCGTAACTTATACCCCCTAGGGGTATAGGTCAAGCGTTTGGAGGAAAGTTTCGCACCCTGCTTCATGCCTTGCCGCGGAGCACGTTGAGGCGGGCGGTGTATTCGGTCTCGTCGATCTCGCCACGGGCGAACCTTTCAGCGAGCATGTGCTCGGCGAGCCCTGTACCGGAGGCCCCCGGCGCTCGGCCGTCGTACCGGCGGCTGCCCGCGCCGGTCGAGCGGGCCAGCAGGACGAAGGCGGTGATGACAGCGCCCCAGAACAGGACAAAGCTCAGCACCATCAGGACGTAGCCCCAGCCGCCCATGTTTCCGTCCCAGTACATCATCGCCTTTTCCTTCTTTCTAGTGCACGCACAGCTCTGACTTAACTATCAGCGCGGATGGGCCGGGTGCGTCAGAGTCTTTGGTCCCGGTACGCTTTTCTGCTCCTGGGCTGGTGGTAAATCAGCCACAGTGACACCAGGACCAGGCCTGCCCCGGTGAGAGTCCAGAGTGGCGGCCGTTCCCCGGGCAGCGTCAGCGAGACGGCGGTCCCGATGACGGGGACCAGCATGGTCCAGGCGGTCAGCAGGTCCAGACGTGAGCGGCCTGCTTCCATGAACCAGGCCAGGAAGGCCGCGGCGGTGCCCACGAGCGAGAGGAACAGCAGTGCGGCGAGGAAACGCGGTGTCCACCGGATCACCGGCCCCGGTTCCATGATGGCTGCCATGACCGCCAGGAAG
This sequence comes from Paenarthrobacter sp. PAE-2, assembly GCF_026013155.1. NCBI lineage: Bacteria > Bacillati > Actinomycetota > Actinomycetes > Micrococcales > Micrococcaceae > Paenarthrobacter > Paenarthrobacter sp. PAE-2. Next base: position 27,355 of record NZ_JAPDNV010000017.1, read on the forward strand.
ACTCCGCCGATCAGGAAGTGCCAGGCACTGGCGGCGACCAGGTCGGTCCCGGCGAGGCTGCGGGCGGTCAAGGTGCCGGCGGTGACGGCCGCTGCCGCGAGCAGCGACAGCCCTGCCCCTGACCCGCCTCCGCTGCTGAGGCCGACGGTGACCAGTCCGGCGAAACCGATGAAGACGGCCAGCAGGGTCCTGGGCGACACTCTCTCCCCGTACAGCCACCAGGCGGGGAGGATGATCAGCAGCGGCTGGGCGTTTGCCAGAACGGCTGCCGCGCCGATGGTCATCCCTGCGGTGCCGGCGAACATCGCGGCGAAGGCAAGGGTGACATTGGTCAGCGCCATCAGTGCGATCAGCGCCCAGGTGCGGCGCCCCCGGGGCAGGCTCCTGCCCTGGACCTGGCAGACGATCAGCAGCGCAGCGGCGGCGAGCAGCGCCCGCAGAGTGGCGAACCACAGCACGGGGGCATCCTGCAGGCCGATCCTGATAGCCAGGAAGCACAAGCCCCATGCCCCCGTGATCCACAGCATCCGCCGTGTCCGGGGCGCCCCTTTCCTCGCGCCGGGGGTGGGCGAGTCAACGGTTGCCTTCACGGCACACGGCCGTACTGGCGCAGGTGACACTGTTGAATAAGGTCGACGGCTTCATGGATGTCATCGGTGCACATGAGACGCCGGACATCATCGGAGGCGATGAACGACTGGTCCCGGAGTTGTTCGGTGATCCAGGACATGAGCCCGGCCCAGTGGTCCGTTCCGATCAGGATGACGGGGAACTCGTGAATCTTTCCGGTCTGGATAAGCGTCAAGGCCTCAAAGAGCTCATCCAGGGTGCCGAATCCGCCGGGAAGGACAACGAAGGCCGAGGCGTACCGGATGAACATAAGCTTCCGGGCGAAGAAGTACCGGAAGGTCATCGACAGGTTCAGGTAGGGATTCATGGCCTGTTCGTGCGGAAGTTCGATGCCCAGGCCGACGGATGTGCCGCCGTTCTCGGCGGCGCCCCGGTTTGCAGCTTCCATCAGTCCCGGCCCTCCCCCGGTAATCACTGCGAACCCGGCCGCGGCGCAACGCGATCCCAGCGTCCGTGCCGTCTCGTAACGTGGATCGTCCCCGCCGGGGCGGGCCGACCCGAACACGGCGACTGCCTTGCCCAGCCGTGGTGAGAGCAGACCGAACCCGGCACGGATTTCTGCGCTGATTCGTTCAATCCGGGCGGGGTCGTCGGCGGGGTCGGCCATCACCGCGAGCAGGTCTTCATCGGTCATTCTCATCGAGCTGTTGCTCCTTCATGCAAGCGGCGACCGCCGGAAGCGTGGAACTGTACCCGCCGGTCTTGTTGCTCCAGCCCTGACACAAACTCCTGCGCGCTCATGATCGGCAGATCGTTGAAGGCCGCTGCGCGCACAGTGATCAGCAGCTCGGCCTCTTCCTGTACCGCATTCTTTGCGGCCACAATCCGTCCCTTTCCCGTCCAAGCGGGTTACCTGGCAGCCATCATTTCTGCCGCAGGCTCCGCCTGCTGTCTGCCTCACGGCGGCCAAAGCGGGGAACGAAGCCAGGGACCTGCCGGCGGTAGGTGGCATAGGCATCGCCGAACTCGGCTTCCATCGCCCGCTCCTCCCGCCGGGCCAGGCGCAGGTAGACGATGACCAGCACCGGGAACATCAGCAGGGTCAACAGCGTGGGCCATTGCATCAAAAACCCAGCCATGATGATCAGGAACCCGGAGTACTGTGGGTGCCGTACCCTGGCATAGAGCCCCGTGGTGGCCAAACGGTGATCACGCTGGGCTGAGAACAACACCTGCCAGGACAGGTATAAAACGATGAACCCGGCAGCGATCAGCACGTTACTCAGAAGGTGCAACGGACTCAGATGGGGGTCCCCCTTCCAGCCGGTCAGGTCCTGCCACAAATGCCCGGAATTGTGGTCCAGGAGATTCCCGCCCGGCAACCGGTCCCCCAGCCACCCCGAGAGCAGGTAGACCGTCAGCGGAAAGCCGTACATCTCGGTGAACAGCGCAACGATGAACGCCGAAAATCCGCCAAGAGCACGCCAGTCCAATTTTGTCCTGGGCCGTACGAAGCTGAACGCGAAGACAATGAACACTGCCGAGTTAATGATCACCAAGACCCACAGGTCATATCCGTAGTCAGTGGACATGCCCGCCTCCGCCCTGTTCTTCCCGCCGTCCGCTACCGCCGTGGCCCGCGTGGCCGTGTCCCCCGTGCCCGCCATGCCCGCCGTGCATGAACAGGTGCATACCCATCATCAGCACCACCCAGAAGTAGGGCAGGGCGTCCAGGACATGCACCCAATGCGCAGAGATCAGGTAGAACGCGGCTGCGGCGATAGCGATGGTAAGCGCAGCCTGCACCCAGGGCGGGAAGTGCTGGCCGGTGTTAAGAGCCCGCTGGTGGTCGAGTTTGCTCATGTCCCTAGTCTCAGCGGCCTGCCGGAGGCTGAGGTAGGGCCAAACGGCCCAACAGTCGGGACTTTAGTGCCCTGAGTGGTCGCTGTGGTTCACCGTCGGCTCGGGGGCGGGGTTGGTGTCCCCGGCCGTGCCGCTAATGGCGGGGCCGATTACAAAGGCGGACAGACTAAACATGGCCGCGAAGACCACAAACCCCAGGGCGGGGGCGACCCATGTGCCAAACTTCCGGTACAGCCGTACGAGCATGGGGATGGACGCTACGAATCCCAGCGCACCGAACAGGGCGGTCCCTCCGGTACCCGCCACCAGCGCTGTCCCGGTCAGCAGGCCAACATGGTGCAGCACGTGTGGCACCAGACCCATCACCAAGCCCAATACAGCGGTCACCGTGTGCCAGAGCCCCTGGAGCCGTCCCTTGAGGCCCTGGGCCGGCCGCTCCGTCCTGTTCAGCGGACCCCGTCCGCCGTGGATATGGGAAGAGTGGTTCGCGGTCATGACAAAGTCCGCCCGTGAGAGCCGCCGGGGGCGGCGAGGGGATTTCTCATTCGAAGATACCGGCCCGGGTCTTGGTCCGCACGACCAACACCGGACAGGGCGAGTGATGGAGGACCTGCGTCGAAACTGAACCGAGCAACAGCCCGGTGAAGCCGCCAAAACCTCGGGAACCGACCACCAGCAAGTCTGCGTCCTCGGCTGCCCTCAGCAGCACGGTCGCCGCAGGGCCCTGCACAATATCGCCGGTGACCGGCACTGCCCCGCTCTCCACCCCTTTCACGGCCTCGTTCTGAAGCCTGCGGGCCGCCTGCGGAAAGATGTCCGGGTCGTGGACCAGGCCTTCCATTCCCACCGTCACGGGCGGGAACTCCCACGCGGTCACAACCCTAACCTGGCCTCCCCGCAGCCGGGCCTCCGTCACAGCCCACTCCAGCGCCAAACGCGAAACCGCCGAACCGTCAACGCCGGCAACGATCCGGAATCCTTCCGCCCCAACCATCAAGCCTCTCCTTCTCCACGCTCCACCAGTGCCGACAGTGTGTCCCGGGAAAGCCCTCGTCTGCAAGGGCGGAAAGTCCCTTCCCGGCTGTGGCCAGCGCCCGGCGCCAAAATGGCAAACCAGCGATTTATACCCCTGGGGGGTACTTGACGCAGTACCCCCCAGGGGTATAGTTTTAGTTTTGTCGCTGAGAGGAATTTTCGATGACCCAGAACATTGACAGCGCTCCCTCCGCGGATCCGGCGGATTACGGGTACAGCAGCGAAAAAGAGGCTTACCTGCGGCGCCTGAAGCGCATTGAAGGCCAAGTGCGCGGAATTGCCCGGATGGTCGATGAAGACGCCTACTGCATCGACATTCTGACCCAGGTCGCGGCGGTGAACAAGGCGCTGCACGCGGTCAGCCTGGGCCTGCTCGAAGAACATATAGGACATTGCGTGGTGAACGCTGCCGCCGCCTCCGACGAGGCCGGCGAAGTAAAGGTCAAGGAAGCAACAGACGCCATCGGTCGCCTGCTGCGCTGACGACGAAGGAGAGACCGCCATGAGCGTGAAGACAACGATCAACATTTCCGGCATGCACTGCGGCCACTGCGTGGCGTCGGTGACCGAGGAATTGCAGGAGATCGACGGAGTTGCGGGCGCGGATGTGGCGCTGAATAAAGATGGCGTCTCGGTTGCCACCATCACCTCCGCGGCAAAGCTGGACCCCGAACAGATCGGCGCGGCGATAGCCGAAGCAGGCTACGCCGTCGTGGCTGGCGGGTAGGCATGGAGACCGAAATTCTTGCCCCAGGTAGCCGATTCCTCGAGCTCGACATCCGGGGCATGACCTGTGCGTCCTGCGTTTCCCGGGTCGAGCGGAAACTGGGCAAGCTCGAAGGCGTCGACGCCACGGTGAATCTGCCCCTCGAGTCTGCCCGAGTGATCGTCCCGGACACCATCTCCGACCAGCAGATCATCGACACCGTCACTGCCGCCGGATACTCGGCCGCGCTCAAGACCGAACACAGCGCCCCGGAAAACCGGCCGGCCGACATCGAGCCGGCCCAGCAAACCGGGGCCGCCGGGGACGAGTCGGCCGCGGCAAGGGCAGCGGCCGGCAGGAGCCTGCGGCCCCGCCTCTACGTGGCAGCCCTCCTGACCCTCCCGGTCCTGGTGATCTCCATGGTCCCGGCCGCGCAGTTCCCTCACTGGGGCTGGGCAGCCCTGGTCCTCAGCGCGCCGGTGATCAGCTGGGCCGCCTGGCCCTTCCACCGGGCGGCAGCCATCAACGCCCGGCACCTCGCCTCCACCATGGACACCCTGGTATCCATCGGCGTCAGCGCCGCCTTCCTTTTTTCGGCATGGCAGCTTCTGGCCGATCCCTTCATGACCGCACATCCCGGCATGAACATGAGCGTCCACGCACTGTACTTCGAAGTCGCAGCCGTCGTCACAACCTTCCTGCTGCTGGGACGGTATCTGGAAGCCAACGCCAAACAGCGTGCAGGCGACGCCCTGCGCGCGCTGTTGAACCTGGGCGCCAAGGAAGCCACTGTGATCCGGAACGGGGCAGAGTCCCGGGTCCCCGTTGACGGGCTCGTCCCAGGCGACGTGTTCCTCGTCCGACCGGGAGAAAAAATCCCCACCGACGGGTACGTCGTGGAGGGCCGGAGCGCCGTTGATACCTCCCTTATCACCGGTGAAGCCCTGCCTGTCGAGGTCGGCGTGGACGACACGGTGATCGGGGCAACGATCAACACCAACGGTCGGCTGCTGGTCAAAGCCACCCGTGTCGGCAGCGAAACGACTCTTGCCCAGATGGGTCGGCTTGTCAGCCAGGCCCAGAGCGGCAAGGCTGCGATCGCCCGGCTGGCCGACCGGATCAGCGCCGTCTTCGTCCCGGTTGTGCTGGGAATTTCCGCAGCCACCTTCGCCGGATGGTTCTTTGCCACCGGCAATCTGCAGGAGGCCTTCACCGCCGCAGTGGCCGTGCTCGTCATCGCGTGCCCGTGCGCGTTGGGGCTTGCAACACCGACAGCACTGCTGACCGGAACGGGCCGGGGAGCGCAACTGGGCATCCTCATCAAGGGCCCGCAGGTCCTTGAAGACACACGGACCGTGGACACCATCGTGCTGGACAAAACCGGAACGGTCACCAGCGGCAAGCTGTCCGTGTCCGCTGTCCAAAGCCTGAGCGGGACCGGCAGGAACGAGCTGCTCGCCCTGGCCGGGGCAGTGGAAGCAGCAAGCGAACACCCCGTAGCGCACGCCATCGCCCGGGAAGCAAGGACGATAGCGCCGCTGCCAGCGGTAACCGACTTTGTCAGCGCCCCCGGCGGCGGTGTCCGCGGGACCGTTAACGGACACGAAGTCGTCGTCGGACGCTCGGGCTGGCTGCAGGACAACGGCATTAGCGAACCTGCCAGTGGCGGGCAGATGCTGCGGACGCTGGAAGACTCCGGCGCCACGGTGGTCTGGGTCGGCATCGACGCAGAACCGGCAGGACTAATCAGCCTCGCTGACACCGTCAAACCCGGTTCTGCCGCCGCGATCGCCCGGCTGAAGGACCTCGGACTGCGTCCCGTCCTGCTCACAGGCGATAACGCCTCGGCCGCGGGGGCCGTCGCCAAGCAGGTCGGGATCCCGGCCGAGGATGTGCTGGCCGGGATCTTGCCGGAAGGCAAGGTGGCCGCTGTGCGCCAGCTGCAGGGCGCCGGAGCGACAGTGGCCATGGCCGGCGATGGTGTGAATGACGCTGCAGCCCTGGCCCAGGCCGACCTGGGCATCGCCATGGGCAGCGGCACCGACGTGGCTATCGCGGCTGCAGATTTGACAGTCATGGGCAGCGACCTGGGGCAGGTCGCCCAAGCCATCGAGCTGTCCCGCCGCACGCTGGCCACGATCAAGACCAACCTGTTCTGGGCGTTCTTCTACAACGCCGTCGGCATCCCGGTCGCCGCGCTGGGGCTGCTCAACCCGATGATCGCAGGCGCTGCGATGGCCGCCAGCTCAATTCTGGTGGTTACCAATTCGTTGCGGCTGCGCCGCTTCGGGCGCCCGCAATGAGGGAGTAGCCCCCCTTGCGGCAGGGATGCTGAAGGCCGGCGATGCATTGCCCCCAAGGCAGTGCATCGCCGGCCTTCAGTGATCTATGCCCTCTACTTGCCGGCGCGGACGAATGTGACCGCACCCTTGGACGTCATCCAAGTCAGGGGGTGGACGGCGGTTTCGTTCTTGCCGTTCAAGCCGGAGCTGAGGACCTGGCCGTTGCCGACGTAGATCCCGACGTGGCCGGGCTGCATCACCATGTCACCAGGCTGCGGGTCGGTGACGACCGTTCCGTAATTCATGAACTGCATGGGGCCGAGGTCACCGACGGGGATACCCGCAGCGTTCAGGGCGTTCTCCACCAGTCGGGTGCAGTCCTGGATCATGCCGATCTGCGCGTAGGCGGAGGAAAGCATGATGGCATTGATGCCGCCGGCGGCCGGTGCTGCCACGGGGGCGGCAGCCGCAGGAGTAACCGTTACCTGGGCCTTCGCCGGCGCCGCCGCCGGGGTCACGGCAGGTGCAGCGGGCACCTTGGGTGCCTGGGCTGCGACCGGCTTGGGTGCTTCCACGACCGGAGCCGGGGTGGTTTCCACGACGGGACGCTCGAAAGAAATCCGCACTGTGGCGTCCGCGCTCAGCGGCGCCTCAACCTGGCTGGCGACTTCAAGCGTCGAAGCCGGCTCCGCGTCACGCTGGACCGGCGCCTCCGCCGCCTGGGCGGCAATGCCGCTGGTCAGGACAAGCCCGGAAGCTGCGGCAATAACAGCTGCTTGTCGGCCGGCCGCACCGGCATTTCCGGCTACAGACTTGGACAACACCGCAAGGGGACGGGTCTGGACAGGGACCGCGCGATGGCGGCCGTGTGCTTTGCGCACGGGCATGAAAAGGCCTCTCCCACTGCCTGCGAGGTTAGCTGTCGGATTCGGATGGGAGACACCCGGCCGGGACTGGTAGCCAAGGAACCAGGCACGGCTTCACCCCAAGACCTGCCCGAAGCAAGGCCACTGTTGGGTTCCCCGTCTCTGCCGGACGAAAGTTGCGAACGGATCCCGGGCGGCGGCAGAGTTAGGCAAGTCAGCTCGGGAGTGCCGCATTAGGAGAAACCGGCACGGCTCCGACCCTACGTCATAGCAGCAACATTTGTCACATTCCGGTAACGCCGCACGCCGCGCCGCCCCGAAGCCCCTTGCAACCTATACCCCATGGGGGTATACTTTTCGATGTTGTCAGTGAAGTGGTATGTCCCGGCCGGTGCACTGCACCGCCTCTCACAGCCGTTCAACCCCAGCGCCCATAAGTCCTTCGTCAAGGAATGGAAACTGACATGTGTGGAACTGAAATCCGTACCCAGCTGCCGCTTGCCTCATCGGCTACCGGGTGCAGCTGCTGCTCGACCCAAGCCTCCGCTGTCCCCTCCACAGCCGTAACCGGCGCCGTGGAATTCGCGGTGGAGGGTCTGACCTGCGGGCATTGCGTTCAGACCGTCGAGACGGCCGTCTCCTCCCTGGATGGGGTCGAATCGGCCACTGTCGAGCTGGTCCCCGGCGGCCGCTCGCGCCTGCTGGTAGGAGGCAGGGCAGATGCGGCTGACGTGCGCGAGGCCGTCACGGCCGCCGGCTACACATTCGCCGACAACTAGGCATTTCTCCCGGACCTTCCTCCTTCCGGCCCCGGAAGGAGGAGCCGGTCTCGGGCGCGGCACGCCGGACAGGCCCGCCGCCTTAAACACCACCCCGTACCTCAACCGACGTGGGCGCAGTGAAACCGAATGCCGGGCGCGCACGTTGTACCAACACGGCAGGGACTGCCCTGCAGCGCATGCCCGGTAGGCTGGATGTGTCCTGCCCCTGGACTGAGAGGAGGAAGATGCCGTGACCGCAGCATGCCAGCGCCGCTTCACCGCCTTCCTCCTGAGTGCGGGGTTTCTCGTGGCTGCCTTGGCCATCATCGCCGGGATCTTCGGCATGCACGTCATGAACGGCGCCCATCACATGGGTCCCGGCCACAGCATGACGGCAGCCGGGGACGGCGCGGTCGTGCAGCTGCAGACCATGCCGGTCAGCCACTCTCACGAAACGGGGACCGATGCTGCTGCGGAGGCCCCCGCGGTAGTCACCGGTTCATCCTCGTCGGCCTGTGCCCCGGCTGGGTCCTGCCCGGAGATGACGGCCGGTGCGGCTGCCTGCGTCCTGGCTCCGGGAACCACCACTCTCGCCGCCCCGCTTCCGGGAACGGCCCCCTATGAGCTGCCGGATTTCCGTGTCGCCGCCGCAGCGACAAGCACCTATTCCTACTCACCGGACAGCCCCTCCCCCGGTGACCTCAGTATCAGCCGGACGTAAACCTTCCTCAGCGCCGTGCCCTGCACCAGCGCCCGTCCATCGGCAGCGACGAACGGCCCGCCTTTCACCGAGGCTGCCCACCTACCAGGCGTCCCCGCACGCCACTGATACTTTTGAGGACCTGATTTTCATGAACAAGACCCTGACAATTTCTGCTGCCGCCATCGCGGCGGCCATTGCCCTGGCCGGATGCTCCGCCGGGTCCGGAAGCGGAAGCTCCGAGACAAACAGCATGCCCGGAATGAACCACGGCAGCTCCGGGATGATGTCATCCAGCCCCGCCACGGCAACCTCAGCAGCGGCTGCCGAGTTCAACGACGCGGACACCATGTTCGCGCAAATGATGATCCCGCACCACGCCCAGGCTGTGGAAATGAGCGATCTCATGCTCAAGAAGCAGAACATCCCCGCGGCTGTGACCAACCTGGCTACCAAGATCAAGGCAGCCCAGGGCCCGGAAATCGAGAAGATGACCGGATGGCTTCAAAGCTGGGGCAAGCCCACCCAGGCGCCCACCGACATGGCCTCCAGCCACAGCATGGAAGGCATGATGGGCGAGGATGACATGGCCAAACTCGAGGCGGCCCAAGGCACCGAAGCCGCCAAACTGTTCCTGACCCAGATGATCGCCCACCACGAAGGGGCAGTCATGATGGCCAAGACCGAAACCACAGACGGAAAAAACGCCGACGCCGTCCAGCTCAGCAAGGACATCGTCAGCGCCCAGGAAACCGAAATCCAGGAAATGAAAGACCTGCTGGCCACCCTGTAGCCAGCACACCGACGGCGTCGGCCCCTCCCCCAGGGGCCGGCGCCTCCCCTTCATCTTTCCCGGCCAATCTGGCCACCCCTTTTTTGGAGTTCCCGTGCCCCTGACCACAACAACACACCGCCGTTCCCTCGCGGCCCTCGCCGCAACCGCATCCCTGCTGTTGACCCTCTCCGCTTGCTCCCCCGGCACCGCCGGCGCTCCCGGCGCAGCGCCGTCCAAAGCCGCCTCAGCGGTGCCCAGCTCCCACGTCCACGGCCTGAGCGTGAACAGGGAAACCGACCAGGTCCTGCTCGCCACCCATGAAGGACTGTTTGACGTCACCAAGGCACCGGCCACCAAGATCGGTGGCACCAACGACCTGATGGGGTTCACCGCAGCGGCGGACCAGGACGTGTTCTACGCCTCCGGGCATCCCGGTCCCGGTTCCGACCTGCCCAACCCCCTGGGCCTGATCAAAACCGTCGACGGTGGAAAGACCTGGGAGCAGCTCTCCCGCCAGGGCGAATCAGACTTCCACGCCCTGGCCGCCACCAAGTCAGGGATCGTCGCCTTCGACGGAACCCTGCGCACAAGCCCCGACGGAAGAACCTGGTCCGAATCCACCGCCGCCTTCGTTCCCGCCGTGCTGGCCGGCACCCCGGAAAGCGACACCGTTCTGGCCACCACCCGTGACGGGCTCCAGAGATCCACCGATGGCGGAAAGACCTGGACACGGAACACCACGGCACCGGTCATCCAGTTCGCCGCGTTCGCCGGAGGCACGGAAGTCGCCGGCGTCGAACCGAACGGTTCCGTCCACTACTCAGCAGACGCCGGAAGCACATGGACCAAAACAGGCCGGATTGACGGCCAGGTCCAGGCGATCACCGCCGTGGCCGGAGCAGACGGCAAACCATGGATCTGGGCCGCCACGACCGCCGGACTTATCGTCTCCACCGACGGCGGAGCCACGTTCCGCCCCGCTGACGCCGCCTGAGCCAATGGACATCGGTGCGTTCTTCGCCTCCGCCGTCACCTCCGGTGCGCTGCTCATCGCCATCCCATTGGCAATGACAGCAGGGCTTGTATCGTTTCTGTCACCCTGCATCCTGCCCCTGGTCCCCGGCTACCTCGGCTTCGTCTCAGGGCTGACCGACCCCACCCAGCCGAAAAACCGGCGCCGGGTCCTGGCAGGAGTAGGACTCTTCGTGCTCGGATTCGCAGTCGTCTTCACCCTGTACGGGGCCGCTTTCGGGGCGATCGGTTCATGGCTGCTGCGCTGGCAGGACACACTGATGCGCGGCCTGGGGGCAATAGTGATCTTGATGGGCCTGGCTCTTCTGGGATTGGTGCCCTGGCTCCAGCAAACCCGCAAGATCAGCCTCGGCCGACGCACCGGCGTGGCCGGGGCCCCACTGCTCGGGGTGGTGTTCGGACTCGGTTGGACCCCCTGCATGGGACCAACACTTAGTGCCGTCCTGTCGCTCAGTGTCACCACCGGCAGCGCCGGGCGCGGAGCGCTGCTGGCCTTCGCCTACTGCCTGGGACTCGGCATCCCCTTCGTCCTCACCGCCTTGGGACTGGGGTGGGTCAGCAACGCCCTGACCTTCATCCGCAAACACATCCGGGCCGTCAACATCGCCGGAGCCTCAATGCTCATCGTCCTCGGCATCCTCATGGTCACCGGACTCTGGGTCCGCTGGATCTACCAGCTGCAAAACCTCTCCGGGACCTTCCTCACCCCCATCTGACACCGGCGGAACCGCAAACTCCGCCCACCAAGGAGTATCTATGCAACACCACCTGGACCGGCGCCGCTTCCTGGGCCTATCGGTCGCCACCGCCGCGGCCGCGGCACTGGCAGCCTGCACCCCAAACCCGCAATCGACGACCGCCACAGCCAAACGAATCATGCCCACCGACCCGATGGTCGCCGACCATGAAACCGCGCGCCCCTCGTCAGGAAACACCGTCACCCAACACTTGCAGGCAGGTGCCTTCACCGCCGCCGTGGCCGGCAAGAGCATCACCACCTGGGGGTACAACGGGACGTTGGCAGGACCAGCCATCCGCGCCAAGGCCGGGGACCGCCTGAACGTTAATCTCGTCAATGACTTGAAAGACACCACCAGCATCCACTGGCACGGGCTCGCTCTGCGCAACGACCAGGACGGCGTCCCGGGCCTCACCCAAGAACCAGTCAACGCCGGGGCCACGTTCAGCTACGATTTCCGGCTCCCCCACCCCGGCACCTACTGGTACCACTCCCACGTCGAAATGCAACGCGAACGCGCGCTTTATGGGGCACTGGTTGTCGAGGACCCTGCGGAGGAACTCGTCTACGACAGGGACTGGGTCATCCTGCTCGACGACTGGCTCGACGGCATTACCGGCACCCCGGACGAAGTCGTGAAGGAACTCTCCGGCGGGATGTCCATGTCCGGAATGGACCACGGATCCATGATGGGATCCACACCCCCACCCACCGGAGGATCAGCGGGCATGAAACACATGCTCATGGGCTCCCGCAGCGACTTCCTCGGCGGTGACGCCGGCGACGTCAGATACCCGTACCACCTGTTCAACTCCAAAGCACCCGATGAGGCCGAGACCCTGAGCGCCAAGGCAGGGGAAGTGATCCGGCTAAGGATCATCAACGCCGCCGGGGACACCGCCTACCGGGTCGGCGTACCGGGCCAAAAACTCACCCTTACCCACACCGACGGGTTCCCGGTCCAACACCAGGACGTCGACGCCGTGGTTCTCGCCATGGGCGAACGCATCGACGCACTCCTCACAGTCAGGGAAGGCTACACCCCGGTCATGGCACTGGCTGAGGGCAAGACCGGCCAGGCGCTGGGTTTCATCAGCACCGGCACGGGTAAGAAACCACTGCCCGCTGTACTCCCGAACAAACTGGAGGGCACCGTGACTGACGGAGGACAACTGAAAGCCGATCCCAAAGTCACGCTGGCGGACAAGGCCCCCGATCGTACCCACGACGTCCACCTCACCGGCAGCATGATGCACTACGACTGGGGCATCAATGGCAAACGCTTCGACATGACCAACCCCTACGCCTCCACCTTCGATATCAAGGCAGGTGAACGGGTTGAAGTGAAATTCATCAACGACACTGACATGTGGCACCCCATGCACCTGCACGGCCACACCTTTCAGGTAAAAGGTGGCGGGGCGCGCAAGGACACTATCATCGTCCGCCCCAGACAAACCGTCACAGTAATCTTCGACGCGGACAACCCCGGCCAATGGCTTGCCCACTGTCATAACGCCTACCACGCCGAACGGGGCATGATGACAGTCTTCTCCTACACCCAATGACCCCTGTTCCCGAACACCGCTTGACCAAGGACCTACAACATCCGGCTCCACTGACGAAGAGAAAGGACACCAAACAACCCAGTCACTGCAGGGCGATAACCGCAGAGCCCCGCAGCAAACACAACAGCCAGCGCAACAATAACTAAGGAGAGACATGACACACGGCACAACCCACAAGCTCCTGGATGCCTACCCCAAAGACCTGGGCGGCATCGACCAGCACAAGCTCGCCGAATGCATCGCATCCTGTTATGACTGCTCACAAGCTTGTACCGCCTGCGCGGACGCCTGCCTCAGCGAGGACATGATCGCTGAGCTGGCCAAGTGCATTCGCACCGACCTCGACTGCGCCGACATCTGCATAACAACCGGCAATGTCCTCTCGCGTCATACCGGCTACGACGCCAACGTCACCCGCGCCATACTCCAAGCCTGCGCGACCGCATGCAAGACTTGCGCCGAAGAATGCGAACAGCACGCAGGCATGCACGAACACTGCAGGATCTGCGCCGAAGCATGCCGCCGGTGTGAAGCGGCCTGCAACGAACTCCTCGCTTCACTCGGCTAACGGTTTGAAGGGGGCCCAGTTCACAGCGCGGGCTCCCTTCAGCGCCGGCGGCAAACTCAGGTCCTGGAGGACTGGGGCCGGCCGCAAACCGTCCAAGGTGACGTTGACCAGCCTGAGCACCCAGCCAGAGCGGCGGCTACGGCGATCGCAGCCGCCGAAATGGTCTTGTAGTTCTTTTCCAGGACAGTTTGTCCTTCAAAACAACAACAGGCATTGGTCACCCCGGTTAGAAGCCTGGGGATAGCGGCGCCCTGCATCACGACCCGTGAAAGGTCAGCCGATGAGAGCCACAAGCGAAGGTCACCGAAACCCGTGACGACATCCGGCACCCGCAGGCCTGAATGGTGTTCCTTTTGTCGGCGGGGCCCGGTTCGTGGTGTCAAATGCTCGTCCAGAGCAGATGTCTCATGGCAGGTCGGTCAAACCTGTTCCTGCATCATCAAGACAGGGGGATCGCTTGGCGGCCGGGGCTCCGGTGGAACGCAGGCAGGTGCACTGTGGCCCTTTCACCGCAGGAAGTGACAACCAGACAAACCGCTGCATCTTGTTGTAAAGCCCAAAGTCCAGGACTGCCCCGTCCAGCTTGGGCGCCAAGTCATGGCTGACGCTGACGCCAATACCAAGTTCTCCGGCCCCAGCAGCACCATGGGCCACGTCGCCGGGGCCCAGCAGACAGTAAAGGTGCTTACGGGGAAGGGTTCGCGAGAAATACAAACCCTGCTTCCGGCAACCGCCCGGACCCATGTAGCAGTGCAACGTGCCTCCGAAGACACTGATCATTTCTACAGCTGCGTCTGTGAGGAAGAACCGTCCGTAGCCCGGGATACCGGCACTGGTCCAGTCAAATGGAGCGCTGTTAAGTCCTCCGGGAGCTACGGCCTCCCGGGTGGGCCGTCGGTTAGCGGGCAACGACTAGCACCGTTCCGACGTTGCGGATATTGGTCCGCACGGCCTTCTCGACGGAATCCCTGACCTTATTGAACTCGACCACGGTCCACCGCTCGTCGGCAGGGGTAGTGACCTCAACGTGCAGCCGGTGGCCGCTCCACCGGAGCCGGACTGTTGAAGCAGGAGGGGCCACCGGTGCGATGGCCGTTTCGGTGCGTTCAAGCAGGTCTGGATCAACCCCGTCCAGCAGCCTGCGGCCAATGTCCCGGGCGGTACCCCACAGCAAGACGAAGATGGTGATTGAGATCAGGATGCCAATGATCGGGTCAGCCAAGGGGAAACCAAGCCAGACGCCGATCACGCCGGCGACGACCGCCAGGGAGGTGAATCCGTCGGTCCGGGCGTGGACACCATCCGCGACCAGAGCCGCCGAGCCGATCTCCTTACCAACTCGGATCCTGTAGATCGCCACGATCTCGTTACCGGCGAACCCGATCAGACCCGCAGCCAGGACCCAGCCCAAATTGTTCAGCGGCTGAGGCTGGAAGATGCGGATAACAGATTCGACCGCGGCCACAATGGCCGACAGAGCCACCATGGCGACGATGAACAATCCCGCGACGTCTTCGACCCGCCCGAACCCGTAGTTGTACGTCCGGGTCGCGGCGCGCCGGCTCAGGACGAACGCCACCCATAGGGGCACCGCCGTCAGGGCATCAGAAAAGTTGTGGATTGTATCGGCCAGCAGAGCCACCGAACCACTGAAAAGAAACACCACGAGCTGCAACAACGACGTGACAGCCAGTACGCCTAGGGAAATCTTCAGCGCCCGGATGCCCTTAACCGAGGATTCCATCGCCTCATCCACAGAATCGGCAGCATCATGGCTGTGAGGCACAAACAGGCCATGAAGGAACCCTCTCAAGCCCCCCGGATGCTCATGCCCATGTCCATGCTGGTGACCGTGACCATGACCATGACCATGGCCATGTTCGTGCGCATGAACGTCGTGTTCCCGAGCGGGGCTGGACATCGATGACGAGTGAGTATCTGTGTACTCGTTCTCGTCTGTATGCTTCACGCCGCACCACTCTCCGTTTGCCCATGATGGTGGCGAGGCGTGCCCCCGAGAGTATGCTCGGCCTGAAAGATGGCGTCAGCAACAAGCTGCCGGGCGTGCTCATTCTCCAGGCGATAAAACACGCGGGTGCCTTCATGACGCGTAGAAACCATCCGGGCCATCCTCATCTTGGCCAGATGCTGAGACACGGCAGACTGAGGCTTACCCACCGCCTCGGCAAGATCATTAACCGACATCTCGCCATCACGCAAAGCCAGGACTATCCGAACCCGCGTAGCGTCGGCAAGCATCGCGAAGACCTCCACCGCCAACTCCACATACCCGCTGTCCACGTTCAACCCGCAGGCCCTATCTGCATTCATGCGAATATTATTACATACCCAGTTTCTACTTACGCGCCATACCTCCGGCGCTATGTTGAGGCCAAATTGACGACTACAGGAGCATCGCGTTATCCCCTCTCATCCAAGTAGGAATCAGCTAGCAGTAGTGAGAGCACAATTCGAGAGCTCCGACGGTATATCGAAGGCATTCTGTAGCTCGTGACGCTGTGGGTAGGCGCGCGCACGCGTCCATCTGAAGTACACCCCAACCCGACATTAAGGCGCCTGACCAGGAAGGATCCTCGTCTGTCGGCAAAGTCAGGACTTTTCTTATGTGCTGTCGAGATGCAAGGCGTGACATCGCTAGCCCGTATCCCGAGAAATCTCCATCAGGCCCCGATTCTTTGGGCTATTTCGATGATCCCCGGTTCATTGCCCCTCAACTTTCCTCCCCTCCGGACTGTCAGGGTGAAGTCTGAGAGCAGCATGGAGCGGCTGTCAATGAAACGGATTCTCGCCCTAGTCTGACGCCGAAGTTGACGGGTGTTGTGTGTCGGACTCTCCTATTGGCTTACCTGACCGAATATCCATTATCGGCGTCCGGTCTGGGCTGTCATTAGGGGAGAGAAACTCGCATCGGTTCGCAGTTCCGAGAGTTCGCTCATGCTCGACGTGCTACAAGCACGTCGTCATGGATTGTGTCGTTGTTGCCTAAGTGGACCTTCTCCGGGCCGGGCCGGTGTAGAATCGCCGAAGTTTATATAGGCATCAACGATCGGGACGTTAATTGGGGCTAGATGCTGAACCAATCCAGCAAAAGGGCATCGACGGCGTAGCCCTTGCAAAGCGCGGCCTTGAGAGCACCACGTGGATTGAACTGCCATTCAATGCGTACAGGAACGACACTATCTGCCGCGTTCAATTGCTGAACGGGACTAAGTTGTTCGACATGTTCGGCTTCATCTTCGGCGAATCGAACGTCCCCCTGTATGTCGAAGCAAAAAACTATGACGGTAACGCCAGCAAGCTTGACACTTACTATAAAGAATTTCTAGCAAATGCCTACAGCGCGACCGCACTAGCCAAGAAGAACAATGCGGCAGAGCGCCCCGAATTCATGTTTGTTACTACCCACCCTTTCGGTCTGGGAAAATGGGTAGACAACTTCAAGCCATCTCGGATCCGTGAGGCTCTTACGGAATTTGGATCCGTCTTAGGCGATGCGGAAATTGACGATAACGTCCTCAAGGAAACATCAGACCTTGTTCATCTTCTCATACTCAATGAGCGCCAGGAGCGCTTCATGCTTACACCTTCAGAGCTAAATCGCATCGAAGAAGTGCTGGGAAGGAAAGCGCAGTGACTGAACCACGTGATTTTCAGCAAGAAGTGCTTGCAGCTCTTAACGGCAGCTCACCGCACAACATTGTTAGCGGCGTGAAAACAGCAGTCGCTGAGAAGCTTGCCGAGTTGGATGAGCGAGTGGACGTCGTTTTCACGGAGTACTTCAATCATTCCTATATGCCCGACATGTTTCTTACGTGGCAGGAGGCGGGTCGCCGTGTGGAGCGCCCGCTCTTTGTGCGCACGGACGTTGATCCCCTTGGCATTGCTGCCGACATCCATGGACTCATTGCCCAGTCCCCCCTAGTCATTGGCGTTGACGAACGAAGCTCCGGCGCGCCGGCCCGTGAAGCTGTCCGGGAAGAGCAGAAGACGCGCCGTGTCGACTTGTTGATGACTGACACGGGCTCTATTTCCGCGTTATCGCCGACGACCATGTCCCCCAAGACGGGGTATGACTTTTCAAAGCTCATCAGTCAAAACTTTTTACGCGGCGGGCGCGGATACGTTGGCAAAGAAGAAGCCAGCAGCATCTACTCGGCATCCGTTCTGACTGATCACGCAGAATCGTTCGATGCTTTCAACAGCGCAGTTGATCAGTTCTTTATGGAGGACGCCGCCCTGCGGCTCAAACGCTCAACGGGCCTCGTCCGGGACGTGCTGCGAGGGGAGTTTGGGGAGCTCTCGTTAGCAGGGCAGTTTACGCAAGCCGAACTACGAACCGTCTTGCCGCTCTTGCTCGGCAACCCGGAGGCTCGTCGAACTCGACACTTATGGGATGAAATCGGCGAGGTTATGACTCTGTCAGACCTGTTCGAGATAGCAGCTGACTTGGAAGCCTACGACGTTTCGCCCCTCCTCGATGCCAATGTCAATAGATGGAGTGCAAAACGCAGCCAAGTAGTCATGAATATGGTTACTCCGGAGGAGGATGCTCATGCATCTCTCAATGAGGCCGGCACCGCAAGTTCATCCCGTGAGGCTCAGTGGAAGTTGTGGCGCGGCCTCATAGCCCTCGATATCGAGGACTGGCGAATTCTTTTTGCAGATGATGCCCGCAAGTTGAAGGGTCGTTTCTCCGGTGGCGGCACACCGCAGTGGTCAGATCTTGCGGACAAGCTGCCTTCATTTAGAGTCAAAGCAGTCGACCTCCACGGCCTGTCTAGGCGAGTATCGATATCTGCGGAGCAGTCCGGTGATATTTACAGTGATATATCATCAGTTACTGATGCGCTGGAAGAGAGCTTTTATGTGCCCCGGATACAAATCCAAGACAGTATCGCCGGAGTGGACACGACTTCTCTCGTCGAATTCTCCGAAATGCTCGTCACCAGCAGTCCCTCCGACTCATTGGCAAACCATGCCAGGGCCGCGCTAAATCTGTTACTGCACAATAGGCAGATAGACACAAGCAGTCTGGGTAATGCACTCGCTGAGGCGATAAACCGCGAACTAAGCTCATCTTCGACAGGGTTCGACGAGGAACATGTCGAAGATGCGGAAGAAAATTCAGGGCCTCCGATATGGGGATTGTAGGGGCGAAGCCGTGAGGCACTCCCCTAGTTGACGAAAGATCAATTATCGGCGCTCGAAAACGGCCGGGGGAGACGCCGCGGAAGGGGTTGCATTCCGGCGTAACCGCAGCGCTTTTCGCCCGCTAATCACGTGCTTGAACCTGGGCTGCCAGCGCCTGGTTCAAGGCCGGAATGTCCAGGAACTCCGGATCAAAAGGTTCAGCCGAGCCGGTGATCTCCGCCACCCATTCCGAGTGCTCGGCGTGGTCCGGATGAGCCGGGTCTGCCAGTGCCTCCAGGATCTCTGCATACCCTGGGAATCCTCCGGAGTCTTCCAACGGGCCGCGGCGGGCGCCGCCGGCCACTCTGGCCAGCGGGGCGCCTTCCTTCGCAGGATATTGCGCAACGAGCTCAAGCCGGTGCAGCCAGCTGTCGCCAAAGTCGTATTCATAAAAGGCTGCGCCACCGCCCATGTCCAGCAATTGGCCAAGGGACATCTTTTCCTCTGGCCTGTCATCCGGTTCGTTGCACTCCCGCCGTGGAAGCCACTGCAGAGTCTCAGGAATTTCACCGTCCACCGGTCGCAACGGCGCAAAGGGGTCACCGGCTGTAAACCTGTGCAGGTGCATGTCCTCCCACCCAAAGGTAGTTTGCAGGACCCTGTGTGCCTGATCCAGAGTCAAGGAGCCGCTGACCTCCAGCTGGCGCCAGATTTTTGGTTCGATGTCGGCCAGCTCCACG
Organism: Paenarthrobacter sp. PAE-2; assembly: GCF_026013155.1. NCBI lineage: Bacteria > Bacillati > Actinomycetota > Actinomycetes > Micrococcales > Micrococcaceae > Paenarthrobacter > Paenarthrobacter sp. PAE-2. The sequence goes on from NZ_JAPDNV010000017.1 coordinate 46,711, forward strand.
CGAACCCCCAGTATCGACCCCGGCTGCCCGCACATCTCGGTAGAAGCGTTCTCCATGCAGGCCATTCTTACAGCCCGCATTTCGGCCCCAAAGACGCTAGCCTCTCCCCTGCCATCAAACTTCAGCCTTACAAAACGTGGGTTATCTGTATTTCGGAACGACCATAGGCTCCGGCCGCACGCGGAAAGAAACCGGTCTATTTTGACGCTGCGTATCAGGGCGAAGTGGCGGGAACGCCCAGCGCTCAGATGAAGGACCAGCTCAGGCTGTGCACTCCGGTCCGTTGTCGTCCGCGGATTGCTGCCTGACTGGGCCGAGTGCATGTTGCTGGACGCGACGGGTGCCGTCGCCGAATTCTTCCCACGTCCAAGATGAAGTCTTGATGTGCTCGGTTGGATCGTGGCTCCACGTCGAATTCCAGGTGGCTACGTATCCGGCCTCGTCGCCCTACACCGGCGGGACCTCCGGGCACCTGTGACCCTCCTGCCAATGCCTGGCGACAGTACTTTTGGGCAACTGCAATGCCGCCGCCACCTCCCGAATCGTCATGCCCTGCTCGCGTCCATCGTAGACAGCCATGTGAAGCACTTCCGACTCGACGGCTCATACAACGCTGGCCTGAGCCCGAGCTGCCCGAAATGCTTCCGATGAGCTGACGAACGACATAGCTTCCTTCCCTTGTCCCACGGTGGGACAGTACTACTGTCCCAGTGGGACAAGGGAAGCAACCACGCCACTAAGGTCTTGATCCCGCACCCTGCAGCGGTAGGCCGAGAAGGTGAACCGGTTGAACGCTACAGCAACCCTAGTTGTCGCTATAGCCCAGAACCGTTTCGTTTCGGTTCCTTCTGGAGTCGGGACGATACGGGATAGAACTGGGCCCGGTATCCCCCAGGAAACGCCGGTGCGGGCGAGCTGGCCTAATCTGTTTTCATGGCTGAATGGTTCTCTGTCGCAATCGCGGCTCTCTCCCTAGTCGTTGCGGGCTTGGCGTGGATTAGTTCGCGTAAGGCCAATGACATCGCCAGGGGCGCAAACGCGCGCGCCGATCATGCTAACGCCATAGCGGAATCGGCATTGGAAGACGCTAGGCGGGCCCGCCTCGACATCGTGTGGGATGAGGCAATACGCGCCCTAAACGACTTAGTGACATTCGATTTCGCCGGATCGTCCGAGGCTGTGGGGCCGAAGCTTGTGTCGGCCCGTACAAGCTTGCAGATGCTCGCGGACAAGCTAGACGGCGACGCGGTGGGAAAGTGGCTGCAGGCAGACTGGGCTACGGCAAACCTGTTCATGCGGGAGGCACTCGAAAAGAAGGTCGATAAGCGCCGTGCCGACTACGTCGAGGCCGTATTAGAAGCAAACTCCACTGCCGCCGCTTGGTTGGTTGGCATGATCAACAACATCAGGTTTGCCCGGCTTGGCGGTGTTTCCGAGGACGTAATCGAGCGCCTGCAGCGCAACGCCGTTGAACATGCTGAGGACATTAGGAAGCGCAACAACTGGCCTGAGGACTCATGGCTGCCTGAGACTCTGCAACCGTTGCAGGACGACCGAACCCTCTAACCAGTAAACCAGAGGCAAGGTCGCACAACTCCCCCAGGGATCCAGAAGCATCCGTGTATGCGGACCCAGGGGTAGGTCACACCCAACCTGGCATCTTTTGCTTGACGGAATATAAGTTATCGGCGTTCCGGCTTTGCGCAATTGCGCTCTGATGCGCCACTTTTGCATCCGTACGTGGACAAGGACACCTGCACGGCGGCAACGAGCCGTTACACAGTGGGTATTCTTTGGGATGCACTTTCGAATCGCCTTGGGGACCGCTCCTCATTGGTCCCCGCACCCGTCCTAAGGACCCCACAATGCAGACAGTCACTCTTGGGAGCTTCAACAGCAAAGACACCGATTCCGTAGTGGACCTTTGGACCATTTGTGGCCTTGTACGTCCCTGGAACGATCCCCGAAAAGATATAGAGCGGAAACTCCAGGTGCAGCCAGAACTCTTTCTGGTGGCACATGACGGACTGCGGGTGGTCGGCACGGCCATGGCTGGTTATGACGGGCATAGGGGCTGGATCCACTACTTTGCTATCCACCCCGAACAGCAAGGCCGCGGGCTGGGCCGCCGCCTTGTTCAGGATATCGAGCAGCGGCTGGGTGCTTTGGGTTGTCCCAAGATCCATCTGAACGTCCGCAGCAAAAATGAAGCGGCAGCAGATTTTTGGCGTGCCGTCGGATTTGAATCCAGTGACTCCCTGACTTTCGCCAGGCGCCTCATTACCGACTGATCTTTCCGGGACGGCTCCCTCGACTGCGTCTGGTTATGTCCACCCCAAGGGGTTGCGAATCATGAAACAACGGTAAAGAGCCGCGGATGAGTGGTGGCGTAGCGGCATTGTCCAGTCGCTGCGCCGGTCACCGGGACCTCGGCCAACGAGCATGCACGCCCAGGCATCAGGGCGTGCATGCTGTACCTTCTCGTCGCCGGAGACAGTCCCTGTCCGGGTCCGCCTATTCCGGCCGCAGCGGGGGCGCTGGCCTGTGCCGCGGTTCGCGAAGGCAAGGTAGCCGCAGCCAGTATTCCTGCAGCCACCAGCAGCCCGGCCGCGACGGCAAGCACGCTGCCGTATCCGGTGATTAGTTGGGCTTCCTCCGTAAGGGCCGAATGCCGGCTGCTGTTGCTGACCGTCGCAGCGACGCCCGCCAGAACTGCCAGTCCGAGGGCAACACCGATCTGCTGTGCGGAGTTGAGCAGTGCAGAGGTAATTCCGGCCTCGGTGTCCTTCTTGTGATATACGACGGCCTGGGCCCCAGATGCGGGAAAAACGGGGATGCCCAATGGCTTGGGCCATCGGTGGCAGTTGGTCCCAGGTTTCTAGAGCCCGAACGCGCTTCCGTGGCCATGTTCGAACACGAGGTTGGTCTGGGTACCTGCGACGGCAGGATTCGATGACAGATGGTCCAGTACGAATTGACGGATGTGCTCGGTGTTCTTGGCCGTGATGTGGATCAGGAAATCGTCCGAACCGCCAAGAACGAAGAATTGCTTGATCTCGGGCAGGTCCCGCAACTCGCTTCCGAAGGCATTCATCAAGTGCCGGGCACCGGGCCTGAGCCGCACACTGACCAGGGCCTGGAGGGGCAGGCCCATCGCTTCGGGTGCGACTTCGACGGTGAACCGCTTGATTACCCCCGAGTCTTTGAGCGCTTTGAGGCGGGCAAGACAGGTTGACGGCGCAAGTCCGAGAGCCTCCGACAACGACTGGTTGGTACGCCTTGAATTATTGGAAAGCAGGCCCAGAAGCTTCTGGTCGACTTCGTCCAACGTCACCTGTTGCAGTTTCTGCGAGTCCGACACGCTGTAACGCTCCTCACATTGTGGAAATTGTTCATTTGTTTTCATTCTGCCGCAGATCCTGCGAGCTCCGCTCATGTTTCCGCATTTTCTGTCATTCTTTTGCCCACAAGCATCAATCCCGTCAGAAAGCACGAGTCATGATCATCTCCGTTCCCAAGGAAATCAAGAACAACGAGTTCCGCGTTGCCATCACTGCCGCCGGCGTCCACGAATTCAAAGCAAACGGCCACGACGTGCTCGTGGAAACCGGCGCCGGCGCCGGCTCCGGCATCAGCGATCAGGAGTACGCCCTTGCTGGAGCCGAGATCGTTCAAACCGCAGATGAGGCCTGGGCTAGGGCCGACATGGTGATGAAGGTCAAGGAACCCGTGGCATCCGAATACCGGCACTTCCGTGAGGGCCTGCTACTTTTCACCTACCTGCACCTTGCAGCGGAACCCGCACTGACCCAGGCGCTTGTCGAATCCGGTGTCACCGCCATCGCCTACGAGACGGTCCAGGAAGGCCGGGCACTGCCGCTGCTCGCCCCGATGTCCGAAGTGGCCGGCCGGCTCTCCGTCCAGGTCGGTGCGACCTCGCTGATGGCACCCGCTGGCGGCAAGGGTGTGCTGCTCGGCGGCGTTCCGGGCGTCCGTCCCGCCAAGGTTGTCGTCCTCGGTGCAGGCGTCGCCGGCACCAACGCCGCGGCCATGGCGCTCGGCCTCGGCGCCGACGTGACCATCCTGGACATCAACATCAACCGGCTGCGCGAACTGGACGCCCAGTACCAGGGCCGCCTGAAGACCGTAGCGTCCAACTCATACGAGATCGAAAAGTCCGTTATCGACGCTGATCTCGTCATCGGCTCCGTCCTGATCCCGGGAGCGAAGGCACCCAAGCTCGTGACCAACGACCTCGTGGCCCGGATGAAGCCCGGCTCGGTGCTCGTTGATATCGCCGTGGACCAGGGTGGCTGCTTTGAAGATACCAACCCCACCACGCACCAGGAACCCACGTACAAGGTCCACGACACCATTTTCTACTGCGTGGCAAACATGCCGGGTGCCGTCCCGAACACGTCCACTTACGCGCTGACCAACGTCACGCTCCGCTACGCGGTAGCCCTTGCGAACCACGGCGTCAAAGGCGCTTTCGACCGGCTTCCAGCTCTCGCCGGCGGTCTGAACGTGGCGGCAGGCAAGGTGACCCACAAGTCGGTCAGCGATGCCCACGGGCATGACCTCGCCGACTGGCAGGACCTCGTAACGGTCTAAGGCATCGGCCGTGTCTGCCCGATAGAAGGCAGACACGGCCCGCTTCACAGAAAGGGAAGCATCGAATGGCATTTCACCTGCAGCCCAAGTGGCAGCCGCTGATTGGCCAGCTGGTCATTGTTAAACTTCAGGATCAGGAGATCCGGCGCGGAGTTGTCGATGCAGTCACCGACGATGATCAAATTTTGTGGCTCGACAGTGACGGGGCTGAGCCCCGCCGGCTATTTCACCGGGCAGACGGTTTCAACGTGTGGGTCGACTACAAGTGGGAAACCGATAGGTTCAGCCGTTGCCCTGACTTCCAGCGGGAGGCTGCATCATGAGGGGCGGGCAGTCCAACGCGGCTGGATACGTACAGCGTCGGGAGCGGCTCCACAGTGATGATGAATTGTCGGCAGCCATCACCCGGCTGCGTTCCCAACGGGGCCACAGTGAAGCGTCAGGTGTTCTTGTCACCTGGCACGGCCCCTGGTCCTACACCCTGGAGCTCTGCCACCAGATTCCTCCCGGGCTCGTATACGAGTGCATCGCGTCTGAACGACTGAACATGGCACGATAATTCAGGCCCGGCCGGACTGGCCCCGCCCATCAGCGCTCCCCCAGCAGCTCTCAACCTCAACGACCGTCCTTTCCGATGGGCGCCAGGCACACGGTCCGCGCGAATGATGTGCCCGCAGTACATGTCGATCATCTGAGCCGCCACGAAAATGGTCGAAGATGAACAGCCGGCAAGCCCCTCCCCTACCTGGTGTGTCAGAGAGCGGGGAGCGCCATCGACCCTGTGCAACCTGGCAACGACGAAGGAAACCTGATGTCCGAACTCACTGTTGAAAGAGCAGATCTCGGCATGGCATGGGCGGTCAAAGACAGCTTTGTCCGCTATGTGCAGTCCATGCATGACGGACGCATACTCCTGCGTGACGGTGCTGCCGTGACCAATACCCGGCAGTTCTATTTCCCGTTCAAGAGCGTGGACCAGTCTGACAGTGACCACTTTGTGCTCCGGTTCGGTGGAGACGCCCGCTTCCTCGCCCATCACGGGCTTATGTCGGTCGCAATTTGCAACCCCAAAATTGAAGCCGGGCTGGACGGGGCATACCTGTTCATCGATCAAGGAAACGAGACGGTGCAACTCGCCCATCTGCGTTTGCCGGCGGTGTCGGTGGAAGACGGCGTCACCATGTGGGCGAATGTCCAGGTATCGCTGACCAGCGCAGGCGCGGCTGTCTTTGCAGACAGCTACTCAGCCGGAGAGACACTGGCTCCGCTGACCATGAGAGCACCATCTTCCGTGAAAGTACCGTGACGCAGGAGTTCAATTTACCCAGGAGCTCAAAACATACCTGGCGCATCCGGCCACGACGGATATGGCGTGTTCCTGCCCCCCTTGGAATCGGGGGCAGGAGACGCGGCGCCGGATGTCCAGGACACGCCCAAGCCGCAAGGGCAGCGCCGCGCCACACCACTTGGTCTACTGGGAAGCCACTGTAGCGGTCGTACGGACCAGGTGGGCGAAGCGTCGCGCCAGTGCCTCGGTATGCTCCCTCACAATCTGGTCTTGATTCTCGAACGCCTGCATCCCGCGCCCTGCCCGCTCCATAGCAACCGCGTCATTCTCGTCGACGAGGGACAACCACTGGCGGTAGACTGCCGGCGACAGTTCAGGGTGAAACTGCACTCCCCACGACATCTCGCCTATCCGGAAAGCCTGGTGCGGATACTGGGCGGTCATCCCGAGCCAGACCGCCGAAGGTGGCAGGTGGTCGATCATGTCCCCATGCATTGCCCCTGCGCAGAAAGGGCCCGGTAACCCGGCCATCAAGGGATCCTCGGCCGCCTCCGCCCGTAACGCTACCTCTACGACGCCCGCTTCGAGGCCCTGGTCGCCCCTGGTCACGGTTCCGCCGAACGTTTGTGCCATCAGCTGAGCTCCGAGGCAAATCCCAAGTGTGGGCTTCCTGTGGCTGGCAGCAGCTGCCATAAGGCTGCGGATGTGAGCAAGCCAGTGATAGACATGGTCGTCCAGCGAACTCATGTCTCCGCCCAGGACCACCAGGGCGTCCTCCTGGAGTATTTCCGGGATCACGTCGTCATTGAAAGGCTGGACAATTCTGGTGGTTATACCCTCGTCGTGCAGCCACAGACCGAGACGGTCGATCGGGCAATAGGGATCCGGCTGTATGACGAGGGCCTGCAAAGTGCCGGTGCCCCGGGAAAGATCTGGCTGGTAGGTCATGCTCGAAATCCTTATCGGGCGATCGAAGTTTCCAATACTTCAACGTAGCGAACAGCATCGCCGCCACAGCAGTGCCATTTGCACATTGAGATCCGAATGTGTGTGCTTGCAGAGCTGAGACTTTGGAGCTTCGGTTGGCTGGGGTCGACTCTATTCACACCATGTGACGATCCTTGAACAGGACTCAGTTTGGGCGGCCGTTGCCGTCACTGAAGAACCGCGCCCTGGCCTTCCCGCACCGCCAATCGTGCGGCAATGCCTGTGGGGAGCCAGTCACCGGCTTCTTCGAAGGAATGACCGATGAGCTGCTCTACGCGCTGGAGGCGTTGCCGGAGCGTGTTGCGGTGGATATGCAACTTGGAGACCGTGTCCGCAATGGATCCCTTGTTGGATAGCAGCATGGCAACTGTTTCGGCCAACTGGGTTCCATTTTCCGCGTCGTAGCGCATGAGGGACCTGAGTTCAGCGAGCACGTCCTTGATCTCCGCAGACATCCCTTCCCCTACGAGCGGCATGTCCTGCAGATGTTCTATTTCGCTGAAAGAGGTGACCCGTCTCCCGGACGTCCTGGCAACTAGTTCTGTCCATGCCAGTGCGGTCTCGGCGTCGGAAAGCGCAGGCTGCAGGGAAGCGACATCGCGGGCCACCGGACCGAGGCCGGCGAAGGCTGAAACGCCGCGGTGTTCGTCGAGCTCAGAAAGAGTTGTCTCCAGCTTCGCCTGGATCTCCTCTCCCGTACCGAAGGGGGTATCGATAAAGAGCAGGCTGAGGGGTCCCTCCGTGAAGACGAGGGACCGTGGGCCGGCCAGTTCCTGCAGGTAGGGGGCAATGCGCCTAGACACGGCATCCGAGTCGAATTTCAGCCGTTTCACCCGTACCAGGACAGGCAGGGTGCGGCCCTTTGACCAGCCTGACTCCTCCAGAATGCGGGCGAATGTGCTCGTGCCGACGCTACGGAGCAGGCGTGAAGCATGGGAAGAACCTACCGATTCCAGTTCTACTGCTTCAAACAGGGCGGCCAGCTGAGAGCAAATGGCGCTGAGACGGTCAAGTTCCCTGGTGGAATAGCGGCGTGGACGGTAGCAGGTGACGATGCCCCGGGTGCTCGTCAGGCCGAAGGAAACAGATATCCGCTCATGTCCGGCGAAGTTGGATTCGATAAATTCGGAGGTTGCTGTTCGTGAGTGAGTGGTTCGAACCACTGTTCCGCTTCGCTCGCCCTTGTCCATTGCGATGGCAGTGGGCGGGGATGTGGCTGGACCACGGCCGAAATATTCGATGACACAACCGTCGGAGCTCATGTGCTTGAGGATCGACTGGGCGGCCACTTGAGCGCATTGCAGAACGGAAGTGGCGGAGTTGATCGGGAAATCTACAAGGAAATGCGCTGCTGCAGACTGACGCCGCAAGTCGTCAACCGTCTCAGCCTGCAGCAGGCCGCTGGCAAGCAGCATGCCCACCTCGTCAGCAATCAGCTTTGACTCCCAGGTGAAGGTTTCCTCGGCATACGACCAGAGGCTGAATACACCCAGGAGCGTCCCGGTCGGAGCCACGATCGGGACTACCAGCATCGAGTTGAAATCTTCTTCCTGAAGTTCGCTGATGCTGACGAACCGCGGATCCTGCTGAATGTTTTTGTTAAGGACAACTGACTGCCGGGTAAGCCCCACCCAGCCGGTTACCCCCTCACCGAGGCGAAGGGTGACCCTTCCAACTTGCTGGCTCTGTACTCCAGCAGTACCTGCACGCATAACAAGAACTTGTTCCTGTTCATCCCACAGGTAGACGAAAACCCCTGCTGAGTTTGTTGCCCTGGCAACCAGGTCCACTGCCCTTTGAGCAAGCGCGAGCGGATCGGGTCCTTCCATCATTAGCTGCGTGAGCTCGGACAGGGTATCTGCCCGGAGCTCTGCTATTTGGAGTTTTTGGCGATAGTCAGCCGGCATGACCTCGTTCGGTTGCGGGGCCGCGGGCTCAGCAGGGGTATTCATCTTTTCAGCTTAGGAGGCTCATGCCCATGGAGGCCCGGCTGAACTGCCTTGGAGCGTTGACGCCAATCCAGGCCGTCTCCTCCTCCGCGGATCCGATCCGGTACAAGGCGGCGTTGCGTTCCTCGGCAGCGTAGACCTGCACAAGTTCGCCCGCCGGCGGAAGCATGCCGTGTACCTGGACCTTTCGACCGAACTGTTCCGTCCATCCGTACGGAGCCTGTTCCAGTTCCGTGGATTCGAATCCGGCGAAGTATTCAGCGAGGGCTGCACCGTGCCGTTGGGCCTGGGTCCAACTCTCGAACCGCCGAAACGTTCCGTCCTCGGCCTGCCGTGCCGAAACGTCTCCGATAGCGAAGATCCCGTCAGCGATTTCACCGCTGGTCAGCAGTGCCTTCCCGTCGGCACTGCAACGGACTCCGTTGGAAATGTCGAGGTCGCTGTAGGTCAGCCATTCGGTATTGGGCCGGGCGCCGACAGCGCTGATAACAAGATCGGCGTGCAGGTCCAGGCCGCTGACCTGGACTGTCCATTCGGCATCCGTTTTCTGAATGGACTCCACAGCCACCCCAAAGTGGGTTACAACACCTGCCTGGTGCATCCATGCCTTTGCTTCTTCCCCCAGATGTCCTGAAAAAAAGCGCTGCATTGGCTGCGGAGCCAGATCCACCACGGTGACGGCAAGCCCACGCTGGGCCAGTGTAGATGCGAGTTCCGCACCAATGGTTCCGGCGCCGATGATGATCGCACTGGCAGCTCCTGCATCCACGGCATTGCGCAGGGCCAGGGCGTCCTCGGCTGTTCTCAGGCTGAGAACGCCTGCGGGCTCATTCGGCAGCCTGATGGAACCGGCTCCGGTTGCGATGACGACCGCATCAGCCGCCACTTCTCCGAGCTTGTCCAGCAGAACAGTCCGCCTGTCAGGGAGCAGCCCGATTGCCTTTGCGTTGAGGATCGGCGTAGCCTCCGGCCACCACTCGGCCGGTTCAACGGAACCAGTGCCCAGAAGAAACTGCTTTGACAGCGGAGGCCGGTCGTAAGGCGCGTTCGGGTCTGAATCTATGACGATAAATTCGCCTGCAAAGCCGAGCTCACGGCTGCGTTCAATCAGCATCGCCGATGCAACCGAAGCGCCAATGATCGCGACCCGGTCTGGCAGATGTGTCACGACGCCGAAACCTCTGAGGCTTTCTCGCCGGCCTCGGTCGATTCCCGTTCAAGGATTGCCCGTTCAGGGCAATTCCGGATGGCTTTGCGCACGTTCGGTTCGTCGCCGCTGTTTTCGCGGCCAGGAATGACGTGGGCGTAGCCTTCCTCGTCGATCTCAAATGTTTCGGGTGCCAGCGCCCAGCACCGGGCGTGGCCCTGGCAACGACCTCCGTCGACCCAAAGTTCTCCCATAGTGATCAAGCTCCAATCTTGAGGGTAAGCGGGCCGACACCGTGCCACGGCTCGTCATCATTCGCCCGTTCAAAGTGAGGCACAGCCTTCAGGAATTCCTCCATGGCAATAACCATCTCGGCGCGGCCAAGGTTCGATCCAAGGCACCGGTGGATACCTCCGCCGAAGGCCAGATGGCGGTTGTCTTCACGGTCAATCTTGATTTCATTCGGTTCTTCGTAGACCTCAGGGTCACGGTTGCCCGCACCGAAGACGAGCACAACGCGTTCGCCGGCCTTGATCTCCTGGCCACGGACAACTGTGTCTGCTTTTGCCGTGCGGGCCATGGCCTGAACCGGAGAAAGCGTCCGCAGGAACTCCTCTGCAGCCGTGGGAATCAGGTCCGGGTCTTCACGCAACTGCTGCTGGGCCTGCTGGTTGCCCGCAAGGTACCAAAGAGCGGAACGGATCGCCCAGGCGGTCGTGTCCAGCCCGGCCAGGAAGAGCAGGTAGCAGTACGACAGCAGCTCTTCACGCGTGAGCTTCCGTCCCTTCACCTCCGCCTTCAGAAGCTGGGTGATCAGATCATTGCTGGCCTCTGCTTCCGGTCCGGCCTTTTCCCGTTCGTCGAGAAGGCGGTCGAAGTAGTCGTTGAGCTCACGTCCTGCCGCGTACGCCGTTTCCGGATGGGCGGTGCGCTCATAGATGATCTCGTCGATCCACCGGTCGAAAATCGGCCAGTCCTGCTCCGGATATCCGGCCAGGCGGCTAAAGATGATTGTCGGCATCGGACGGGCGAGCTTGGCCGAAACGTCCACGACCTCGCCTGCCTCAAGGACCTCCTGGCACAGCTGCCTGGCGGTCTCCCGCATTCCCGGGCCCAGCTTTGAAACATTCATGGGAGTGAACATCGGCAGCAGGATCTTGCGGAAGTCAGCATGGGTCGGCGGATCGATGTCGATCGGAATAAGGGGGACATCGGTGCCGAAGGCAGGAAGGAGCATGGAGGGACCGACAGCGAAAGTGTCAGGATCCTGCTCCGCATTGAAGATGTCTTCGCTCTTCGTGATGTACCAAAAGCCCCCGTACTTATCGCTGTGACCGACCGGACCATTGGCGAGCATGTCCTGGTAGTCGTCGAAAATGTTGTCGAGTGCCCGTCCGTGGAAGTCAAAGTCTGACTTGTTGTGGCTGAGCCCGCGCTCGGTTTCTGTGCTCATGAGAATTGCTCCTGAAGTAGTTGCTCTGACTGTGTGTGCGCCGCGGCCTTCTCCACGAGATCCACGAAGAGAGCCTTCTGGGCTTCGTCATAATCGACCATGTGTTCGGGATGCCACTGCACCCCGATCAGGCTGGCATCATCGGCTTCGATTGCCTCGATGACGTCGCCTTCCCGTCCCACAATGCGAAGGCCCTTTCCGAGCCTTCCCAGGCCCTGGTGGTGGTAGCTGTTCACGGGAATGGTCAGGCCTTTGGCGATCCGGGCAAGTTCGGAACCAGGTTCCAGTTGCACCCTGTGCCATGGTTCGTGTGAAGGGTTGTCCTGCCAGTGCCCTCGGTCCGGGCTTACTTCCTGGACTAGGGTTCCGCCGCGAATGACGTTGACAAGCTGCATTCCCCGGCAGGTCGCCAGGACGGGTATGCCACGGAGCATGGCTTCGTTGTAAAGCTCGATCTCGAAATCGTCCCTGATATCGCAGACGTCATAGACCGTGTCGATCGGGTCCTCGCCATACAGCCGGGGGCTGATGTCGCCGCCGCCGGTGAGGATGAGCCCGTCGAACCCTTCAAGCGCCGCATCGGGGATTGTTGCCGTGGACGGAAGAATGGCAGGACGGCCGCCTGCGGCAAGGACGCCGTTGGCGTAGGCCATGTTCTGGACCGTAGAAGGCATCGGGCCAAAGGCGGTATCGACGGTTTGCCGAGCCGCTGAAATGGCAATAAGGGGCGCCCTCATGTCAGTAAACCAGCCAACCACCGTCGACGTGGATGGTGGTACCGGTCACCCAGCTGGCCTCGTCGCTGGCCAGGAACGCGACTGCGTTGGCAACGTCGGACGGGCGGCCGATACGTCCGAGCGGCGTACGGTCGAGGAGGAACTTTACGGCCTCCTGGTTCTCCAGCACGGACTTGGTGAACGGGGTCTCGATGAAGCCCGGCGCAACAGCATTGACGCGGATCTTGGAAGCCGCGGTTTCGATGGCCAAAGCCTTCGTGAACATCAGGAGCGCACCCTTGGAAGCGTTGTAGTGCACCTGGGGGTGCCCGCTGCTGGCGATGACGATGTGGGCCTCAACTGAGGTGATGTTGACGATGGCGCTGGTTGAATCGTCGCCTCGGGCGGCGGCGCCCTTCTCCAGCAGCGGACGTGCAGCCTGGCTGACCAGGAACGGGCCTGTGGAGTTCACCGCGAAGACCTGGTCCCATTCGGCAACGCCGAGGTCATCGAAGTTGCTGCCCTTGACGATGCCTGCGTTGTTGACGAGGGTGTCGAGCCGGCCGAACTTGGCGTCTATCTCGGCCATGCCGCTGCGGACCGAGGCTTCGTCGGCAACGTCCATAACAACGGGAACCATTTCCGGGTGCTGGCCAACCAGGCGCTCGAGCGCGGCTTCGTCACGGTCGAGGGCAACGACGGTGGCGCCCTCCTTGAGCAGCTTTTCTGCGATGGCAAGGCCGTTTCCGGATGCGGCTCCGGTGACTGCAGCGATCTTTCCGGGGTGAGTAGTCATTGGGTGTTTCTTCTTTCTTGTAAGGAAAACGGTGTATTAAACGCTTGTTAGCGCGGCACTGGGCGCTAGATTCGTTCCAGGTAACGTGCGATTTCGAAGTCGGTGACACTGGTCTGAAGCTTGCGGAGCTCCCAGCGCCTCGTCTGGACGTAATGCGTGACGAAGGTTTCACCGAAGTACTCCTTGGCGACCTCGCTCTTCTCGAACTGTTCGATGGCCTGGTCGAGTGTTGCGGGGAGCTCCTTTACCTGGTGTCCCTCCTCCAGGGCGTAAGCGTTGCCTACCACCCGCTTGGGAGCGGTCATCTTTGTGTCCACCCCGTGCAGGCCGGCGGCGATGCTGGCGGCGATGACCAGGTAAGGATTGGCGTCAGCGCCAGGTACCCGGTTTTCGATGCGCGCAGCACTGCTTTTCGACGGGATGGACCTGATGGCGACGGTACGGTTGTCCAAGCCCCAGGTGGCACTGGATCCGGCCCACTGCCCGCCTTCGGTCCGCTTGTAGGAGTTGATGGTGGGCAGGTAGAGGGCGGTGAGCTCCGGCGCCGTCTCGACCACGCCCGCCAGGTAGTTGTACCCGATGGCGCTCAGCTCACCGGGCTCCTCGGCATTGGCGAAGGCTGACTTGCCGGATTCCGGATCCCAGAGGCTCTGGTGCATGTGCCCCGAGGAGCCGGCCCAGTCCGGGTTGATCTTGGCCATGAACGATGCCGTGTAGCCGGCTTCGGCTGCGACCTCCTTGACGGTGGCCTTAAGCCGGAGGGCGTTGTCTGCGGCTGCGAGAGCATCCGAGTAGTGGATGTTCATTTCGAACTGGCCCGGACCGTTTTCACTGTTGCTGGCCTCGATGAAAATGCCCTGCTCTGACAGGCGGCGGCGGATCTCGCCGATGAGGAACTCGGTGCCTGTGTCCCTGACGAGGCTGTAGGTGTGGCTGCCCGCCGTGATCGGGGTCAGGTCGCGCCAGCCGTTGGCAGCCAGCTCGGTTGGAGTCCCCTTGAACAGGTAAAACTCGAACTCGTAGGCGCAGACCGGGGAGTAACCGAGGTCTTCGGCCTTCTTCACGACCCGCTTGAGAATACTCCGGGGACAGATTGCCGCCGGCTCGCCTGATATTTCGTAGGTATCGCAAATGACGGATGCGACCCCAGGTTCCCCCGGAACGACCTTCAGGGTGTTGAGATCCGGCAGCAGGGTCACGTCAGGGTAGCCCGAGTCCCACCCGGTGTAGCTGAGATCAGAAATGATCTCATCCTGGATGTCCCAGCCGAAGATGATGTTGCAGATGTTTGTGCCGTGCTCGGCGACACTTTCTAGGAAGTACCGGGCGGGGATGCGCTTACCGCGCCACACACCGTCCAGGTCCACGACGCCAACTTTGAAGGTTTTGATGTCGTTCTCGGAGACGAACTTTTCCAGTTCGTCGTGGGCTGACGCTGCGGCGGTCTTATCCTGCATGTCGATTGCCTCGAGTTCTTGGAGGTCCTCCGGGACCTGTGTGATGGGATTCACTGTGTACCTCTTTATCCTCATTGATATCGGTTACCAAAGACACTAAATGCGTGGTCTCGCGGGCGTATGTGCAAGGTGCACATCATGATTCCCACCTACATGCATCCGGTAAGACACGTCACATTCAAGACCGCGTCCCTGCACTCAGGCCAAGGCTTTGCTGTGTTCCTGCCCGATTCCAAGGGCACGAAAATCCATGGAACCGGGTAGGGGTGGGGAGCTTAGTAGACGTCCTTGACGTAACGTCCTTCGCCCTTCATGGACTGCAGGTAGTCGTAAGCCCTTTCGGGCGTCATTGCACCGTGGCTGATCAGCACCGCCAGCAGGGCTTCGTCGATGTCAGGTGCTATCTGTTTGCCGCCGCACACGTAGACCGAAGCTCCGCCCGACAGCCATGCAAAAACGTCCTTGCCTTCTTCGCGGATCCGGTCCTGAACGTAGACCTTGCCCAGTTGATCCCGGGAGAAAGCCAGGCTAATCCGGTCCAGCACTCCACTGGTCTGCAGTTCTTCCATTTCATCCTGATAGAGCCAGGACGGCTTCTCATGGCGGTCCCCGAAGAGCAGCCAGTTTCGTCCCCGGGCCTGTGAGACTTCACGCTCACGAAGGAAGCCCCGGAACGGGGCAATTCCGACGCCCGGCCCGATCATGATCACATCAGCTGAGCTGTCGTCGGGCAGGTGGAACTCGTGGGCCGGCAGTGGGAACACTTTCATGGCCGTCTTGGTCCGCGCGGCGGACTGGAGGAAACCGCTGCAAGCGCCCGTATGCCGGCGACCGGCAGCCTCATACCGCACGGAAGAGACCGTCAAGTGGACACGGTCACCGTCAGCAAGGGGGCTGGATGCGATGGAGTAAGACCGGTGCTGCAAAGGCCGCAGCATTGAGATGAACTCTTGCGGATCAACATCTGTCGATCTCGTTTCCTGCAGGACGTCCAGCATGTCCCGTCCCCACATCCAGTCCTCCAGCGCATTCCGGTCACCGGACTCGACGAGGTTCCGCACGGGATGATCGGGCGCGAGGTCTTCAACCAGCCAGGCCACGATGCCCAGATGAGGCAGCCGGAGCTCATAGTCGTTTTGAAGGGACTCGCGTACTGTCTTGCCGTCGTCACCGAACACCTCAACTCCCTCGAGGCCCAGGAATGCGAGGAAGTCATCGACGAGCTCGGCGGAGTTGGCCGGGATTATGGCGAGTGAGTCACCCGGCCGGTAGTTGCGGCTGTCGCCGCTGACCTCCAGCTCATAGTGCCAGACCTCTTTTTCGGACTCCGGAGCGCTCAGGAGGCGGGCCTCGGCGACAGTGGCCGTATCAGGTCCCCGGCGCGTCGTTTTCGGCTGCTCAGTGGGCCTTGTCTCCGGGCCGGAGGAGCTTTCCGGGGTTTTGCCTGGCTTCCTGGGAACAATTGTTTTGAAGGTCTCAAGCATGCCCTTGATCCACTTGCCCGACGTCAGGTCATAGTCGACATCGCAGTCGAGGCGGTCAATGATGCGCTTGCCGCCGAGTTCGCCAAGACGTGTGTCAAGGTCGATTCCGGCCTTGCAGAAGTCTTCGTACATGGAGTCGCCAATGGCGAGGACTGCGAAGGGAACATCCTTGAACAGGCCATCACCGGCAGTTTGGAGCCGATCCCAAAACGGCTGCGCGTTGTCCGGCATATGGCCATTGTCGTGTGTGGAGGTAACGATCAGCAGCCGGTCCTTGCGTGCTGCATCTTCCGGGGTCAGCATGTCCAGGCTCATGAGCTCGGCTGCATAGCCCTGCGCGTTTGCTTTGTCGGCGATGTTGGACGCAAGGAATTCTGCGTTTCCGGTCTGGCTGCCGTAAAGCACGCTCAGGGTCTGGACCGCGGTGTCTGTTGCACCGGAAACTTCGGAAGAGATGCCCTGGTCGGTGCGTACCAGTTCCCCTGTCTCAGTTGTCACGATCAGTCCTCACAAAGACAGTTTTGAGTTCGGTGTAGGCCTCGATGGCCGCCTGGCCCAGTCCGCGGCCGATGCCGGACTGCTTGAAGCCGCCGAAGGGCGTTTGCATCCGGATCGAAGAGTTGGAGTTGACGGATAGAGCCCCGGACTCCACTCCCCGTGCTGTCCTGAGTGCCTGGCCTACATCGTTGGTCCAGATGGAGCCGCTGAGCCCGTAGATGGAGCTGTTTGCCAGTGCGATGGCTTCTTCCTCGGTGTCAAAGGGGATGACCGAGGCGATGGGGCCGAAGATCTCATCAGTTGCCACCCGGCTCTTGGGGTCCGGCGCAATGACGATCCGCGGTGCCATCCAGAAGCCGGGACCCTCCGGTGCCTCGCCCGCGGTGACAACGTTCAGTCCATCACCGAGGAAGCTGGACACGGATTCGCGGTGGCTGGCCGATACCAAGGGGCCGAGATTTGTTGTGGCATCGAGCGGGTTACCGATCTTCAGGGCGCGGGTCGATTCGATGAACCCTTCAACGAACTCGTCGAAGACCCCCCGCTGCACGAGAAAACGGCTGCGGGCGCAGCAGTCCTGACCGGTGTTATCGAAGACGGACATAGGCGCCGCCTGGACGCACTTGGCAAGGTCAACGTCGTTGTACACGATGCTGGCGGACTTGCCGCCCAGTTCGAGTGTGACCCGTTTCATCGTCTTCGACGCGGCCTGGATAATCGACCGGCCGGTTTCGGTGGAACCGGTGAAACTCACCTTGTTAACGCCGGGGTGTTCGGCAAGGGCGTTACCGACGCGTGCCCCGGAGCCGGTGAGAACCTGCAACGCGTCGCCGACAATACCCAGTTCGTTCACGATTTGGCCGAGACGGACAGTGGACAGCGGGGTCAGGGCCGCCGGTTTGACGATGACGGCGTTGCCGCAAGCCAGGGCGGGGGCGATACCCCATGACGCGATCGGCAGAGGGAAGTTCCACGGGGAGATCACGGCTACGACCCCCATCGGCTCGCGGAAGGTCATGCTGATGCCACCATCGACGGGAATGGTGTCGCCGAGGATCTTGTCGATAATGCCCGCGTAGTACTTGAAGCACTCGGCTACTCCGAGCACTTCCTGCCGGGCGGCGGCAAGCGGTTTGCCGACGTCGGTCGACTCGAGCAAAGCCAGCTCATCGCTGTGGGCGATGACAGCGTCCGCGATGGCCCAGAGGGCATCACGGCGCTGGGCGATAGGCTTCCGCGCCCAGATGCTTTGTGCCTTTCGGGCACGTTCGACGGCGGCGTCGACTTCTGCCAGGTCGTGCGAGGGCACTTCGCCGATCAGTTCCTCTGTGGCGGGGTTATAAACGGAAATGGTGCTGCTCATACTCGGGTGCTCCTTCAGGAGAGTGGTCTTCGTCGGAAGATTCCTAGTTCCTATGTGAAGTCTGGGAAGCTCCGTTGTTACCGAGCATGCCGGGCATTCGATCAGATGAGCGAGTGCGACGGGCACCACATCGAGGAGAGGCATGTGCAATCTGCACACCGTCAGGATCCGCGCGGGAATTGTGCATTGCGACCATTCGTAATGGAGATAGTGTGCAGGGCTGACACAAGGGCGGATCATGCGGAACTCTAGGCTGTAACGCAGTTCACAGAAGGTGTGGCAAGGGGGCCACGACCTGAAAGTGGACCTTAGCGATGCTGCTCATTTCCTGCCCTGACGAAAGCATCGCGGGTAACTAGCTTCTAACGTCCGGGAGGGACGAATTGGCAACTAAAAATGTTGAATTTGAGCCGGTGGATGCGGGACCAAATGGAATCCTGAGCCCGGATAAACTACTGGGCCGCGGGCTCGGCGTCGGGTCCATCGTATTCATGGTCATCGCGGGTGCCGCACCGATGACAGCTGTCGTGGCGGGCTGGCCTGTGGTGGTGTCTGCCTCGGAAGGAACCGGCGGCCCGCTGTTTTTCCTGATCGCAACAGCGATCCTGTTTTTGTTCGCCGTGGGTTTCACGCGAATGACACCCCATGTGAAGAACGCGGGGGCCTTCTACTCGTACATTCAGACGGGTCTCGGCCGCGGCATGGGGCTCGGTGCATCAACCTTTGCCCTGGGCACGTACCTGCTGCTGTTTCTCGCGCTGTGTTCGTACCTGGGATCGGCGGCCCAGACCACTGTCCGTGATCTGGGTGGTCCGGATCTTCCCTGGTGGCTGTGCAGTTTGGTGCTGATGGCAATCTGCGGTGCCCTTGCTTACCGGGATGTGGAGCTCTCCGCCAAGGTGCTGGGCGTGGTTCTGGTCATCGAAACGGTCGTTCTGCTGGCAGTAAATATTGGTGTGGTGGTGCATGGCGGTGCAGAGGGGTTGAGCGCCGACTCGCTGTCGCCCGCGCGCCTGGGTGAAGGTGTACCCCCGCTGGGCGTAATGTTTGCTTTCTTCTCATTTATCGGCTTTGAAGCGACCGCTGTTTTCCGTAACGAAGCGCGGGACCCCGACCGGACCATTCCCCGTGCAACGTACATCGCTGTCCTCGGTGTCGGCATTTTTTACACCTTCACCGCATGGGCCATGCAGGCGGGCATTGGCGACAGCCAGATCGTCGAAGTGGCAACGGACGATCCAACCAGCATCGTGGTCGGTCTGGCTGGCAAGTACGTCTCGCCTATCCTTGCCACGCTTCTTCAGGTTTTCCTGATCAGCAGCCTCTTCGCGTGCATTCTGACGTTCCAGAACGTACTCACCCGCTACCTGTTCACCTTGGGATCGCAGGGTGTGCTGCCGGCAGGGCTTGGCACCGTCCATCCTCGCCACCGCGCTCCGTCAAAGGCCTCCTTAACCGTTTCGATCGTGGCGATTGCCCTGCTTGGGGTCGAGGCGCTGATTGGGCTTGACCCGGTGACGGAGGCCTACACCTGGTTCTCGGGTTCAGCAACACTTGGCGTGGTGGTTTTGATGGCTCTTACGTCATTTTCCGTGCTGGTGTTCTTCAGGAGGAAGGCAACAGGAAAGCTTTGGGCCACGCTGTTCGCCCCGGCTCTTGCGGTGACCGGTCTCGGTGGGATCGTCTTCCTGGTCCTGCAGAACTTCGGTCTACTTGTCGGCGGTGACCTCGCTGCAGGCATCCTGCTGTCGGTGATGGGAGCCCTGTTTGCCGGAGGTTTGGTGACCGCCCTGGTGATGCGTTCGAGGCGGCCTGATGCCTACGCCGCGCTTCTGCCGGCCGTCGTCGGCCAAGAGCGCGACCGGCAGAAAGCCGGAACCCCGCCACCGCGGAATAAGAGCTGAACACATCCCGCCTCCGGTGCGTGTGATGTCACCAATGACGACGCAGGCATCGGAGGCTCTGCCGCCGTGTCTGTCTCATTGAAGCCGACATGGGAGTGCCAGCAAAGACTGCCAAACCCCTAAAGGAGTTTTCCATATCCATGAGCGATC
This sequence comes from Paenarthrobacter sp. PAE-2, assembly GCF_026013155.1. NCBI lineage: Bacteria > Bacillati > Actinomycetota > Actinomycetes > Micrococcales > Micrococcaceae > Paenarthrobacter > Paenarthrobacter sp. PAE-2. The sequence goes on from NZ_JAPDNV010000017.1 coordinate 66,517, forward strand.
TGTTGAAGCAGACCATTGACAAGACGTACCCGGTAGTTACGCATGGCAAGGGAATCTACTTGTATGACTCAGACGGCCGGCAGTACCTGGACGGTTGCAGCGGAGCCATGACTGCGAACATCGGCCACGGGGTGGAAGACGTCGCAGAGGCGATGGAAAAGCAGTGCCGTCGTGTGGCCTTTACTTACCGGACGCAGTTCACCAATCTGCCCGCAGAGGCCCTGGCGCGGCGTCTCACCGACCTCGCCCCCGGCGACCTTGACTGGGCCTTCTTCGTCAACAGTGGATCAGAGGCGTCCGAGTTCGCCATTCGGACAGCGGTCAGCTACTGGCGGGACAGAGGCATCCTTGGCAAAGTCAAAGTCCTCGGCAGGAACATTAGCTACCACGGCATGACCATGGGGGCCCTCTCCATGTCCGGACACGCAGCGCGCCGCCCCGACTACGGGCCCTTATTGCATGCATTCTCCTTCGCCCCGCCCGCCTACGCATATCGCTTCGGGCAGCCGGGTGAAACCGAAGAAGCATACGCGCAGCGGGCTGCGACAGCCTTCGAAGATGCCATTCGGGATGAGGACCCTGACACGGTTGCAGCAGTCATCGTCGAACCAATCGTAGGAGCCGCCGGCGGAGTGCTGATACCTCCGGCCGGCTACCTCTCCCGACTGCGCGAAATCTGTGACCGGTTGAACGTGCTGCTGATCATTGATGAGGTCATCACGGGAATCGGGCGGACGGGCGACTGGTTCGCGAGTTCCCACGAGAACGTCGTGCCGGACCTTCTTCTTATCGGCAAAGGACTGAGTGCCGGTTATTACCCTGTTGCCGGCATCCTGCTGCGAAGCCATGTTGTCGAGGCGCTCAGGGAGGGCAGCGGCGTCGCACCGTTCGGGCACACCTTTTCAGGGAACCCCCTGGGGGCAGCCACATGTCTTGCGGTCCTGGACTTCATGGAAGGCAGGGACGTCCTCGCTAACGTTCGGCGGCGTGGGAAGCAGCTGGAAGCCGGCCTGCTATCTCTGGCAGCAAGGTACCCCTGTATGGCAGATGTCCGGGGCCGCGGCCTGCTGTGGGGCTTCGAGTTCATTATGGACCAGGAAAGCAGGGAGGCTCCCGATCCTGCCTTTGGAGCGGCCACCACCTTTGTGCAGGAATGCCTGGCCCAAGGACTCATTGTCTATCCTGCCGGGATCGCTCCGCTGAACAACGCCGCGATACTGTCGCCGCCCTTGGTGATCACCGAGGAAGAGACCCGAATACTGCTAACGAAGCTGGAGGAAGCCCTCCGTGCCATGGAACGTCACGTTAGGAGGTGGTCGGCTGTGGCTGGAAACAGGAGCGGATCCCGCGTCGGAATCGGACAGTGACTTCTTATCCCGGCCAGCCTGCTGGTCCTCATGGGCTGGGGTGGTCACCTTGCACATAGTGGTCGTAGAGGCTGTTCCCTCCACACACAGTTGAAACTCAGCCAAGGCTGAAGATGGTCGCAGCGACCGTCTCCAAGGGCCTCAACCATCAAGGAAGCCAAATGACTACACCGATTCTTGCCGCCGTGCTGGAAAAGCCCGGAACCCCTCTCCAGATCCGCGAGCTCCTGCTGGATGATCCGGAGGACCATGAAGTCCTCATCCGGACCGAGCGCGTGGGTCTTTGCCATAGCGATCTGCACTACCTGAAAGGCTCACTCGATATCTCCCTGCCGGCTGTCCTCGGACATGAAGTCGCAGGCGTTATCGAGCGCGTCGGCTCCGCCGTAACGAGAGTCAAGACGGGTGACCGGGTCGTCGCAACAGTCACGCCATCCTGTGGGGCATGCCGCAGCTGCATCAGCGGGCGCCCGACCCAGTGCGAACGAGTCGACTCGATGCGTGAGCGGCCCCGGCCCAGGCTCCTTTCACCTGATGGATCAAGCGTTGAGTCGCTCGGTGGTATCGGCGCCTTTGCAGAGGCCTTCCTCGTGAAAGAGGCATCGGTCGCAGTCGTTGGTTCGGATCTGCCTGCCCACGTTGCATGTCTTCTCGGTTGCTGCATCAGCACAGGAGTCGGCGCGGTCATTCACGGCGCAAAGGTAGGCCCAGAGGACACCGTTGCCGTGATCGGTTGCGGCGGTGTCGGAATAGCGGCCATTCAAGGTGCCAGGTTGGCGGGCGCACGACGAATCATTGCTATCGACGCCGCGCCGGCGAAGCTGGAACTTGCCCGCAACTTCGGCGCCACGGACACTGTTGCCGCCTCCCCTGATCCGAGGGAAACACTCAGCCAGGTCCGGTCGCTTCTTTCCCAAGGTGTTAGCCATGCAATCGAGGCGGTGGGCCGCAGCCAGACCGCCGAACTCGCCTTTTCGCTCCTGAGCCCGGGCGGAACCGCGACCATTCTCGGTCTCATGCCCACTGGGTCGGAACTGCGGATCCCCGCGGATGCTCTCGTCTACGGAGACCGACACCTGCAAGGCGCCTACATGGGGGCGAACCGGTTCCTCAGTGATGTCGACATGTTCACGGACCACTACCTGAACAACCGGCTGGACCTCGATGCAATGGTTACAAAGCAACTCCCCTTCGAACGCATCAACGAGGGATTCGAATCGATGGCGGAAGCGTCAACCATCCGCGTTGTGCTGACCATGACCGACTAAAACTCTGACCCGGACCACCCGTGGATCACAAACGAAAACCAGAGGAGCCAGCCAAAATGACTGCTGAAGGACTAGCACAACTGACTGATATCGCCCCCGACCTTGTCGAGCAACGCTCCTTTGTCGATGGCACCTGGCTGCAGCTCGAGGAAGTGGACCGCTACCTCACCGACCCGAATACCGGCGAACCCCGGCAGCCGATGCGCAAGACTGCCGACACTGATGTTGAGCGCGCCCTCGCCGCAGCGGCGACACTGCACAGGTCCTGGAAGCTTGAAGACATCAAACTCCGGGACCGTCTTGAGCTCCTGACGAAGGTAGCTGCAACTCTCGATGCCCAGAGCGAAGAAATCGCGCTCCAGGACAGCATCAACACCGGAGTCCCTATCCGGACCACCCGCCTGATTGCCGGTGCACTGGGAGACAGAGTCCGTGGAACTATTGCTGAAGCGGAACAGCTTGGGGAATCGGAGACACTTGACCATGACAGGTCTGTGGTCATCCTGCGCAAGCCCCTCGGCCCGGCCCTCATCGTCGGTCCTTGGAATGCCCCAACGTTCACCGTGGTCGGCAAGGTGGCCGCAGCCATGGCGGCCGGTTGCCCCGTCATCCTCAAACCCTCCGAGAACGCGCCCAGCGGTTGCCAGCTCTTCGCCGAGGCGATCGTGTCTGCCATGACGGAACTGAACTACCCGAGCGCCGCGTTTCAGCTCGTTCATGGCAATTCGGAGACAGGAGCACTGCTGACATCGGACCCCCGGATCGAAGCTCTTTCCTTCACTGGTGGCGATTCCGCAGGCCGCACAGTCGCGCAGGCCGCGGCATCGAATCTGGCGGTTATGCAGATGGAACTCGGATCCAACAATCCCGTGATCATTCTGGAGGATGCCGATGTCATCTCAGCGGCACAGTCCATCGTGCAGGGCATGACCCGTCTCAACGGCCAGTGGTGTGAGGCGCCCGGCAAGATATTGGTGGACGAGTCGATTCACGACAGTTTCGTTGAAGCTATGAGGTCCGAACTGAGTAAGCTTCGGGTCGGAAACGCTTTGGATGAGTCGACGCAAGTGGGCCCCTTGGCATTCCAGCGGCAGCGTGATGGTTTGAAAGCCTCAGTGCATCGGCTCCTCGAGCTGGGGGGAAAGCTCGTAACTGGCTGCGAGTTGCCCGACCTTGACGGCTGGTTCATGGCCCCGGGGATGATCGTCGGATGTGCCGCCGAGGCTGCAACGGAGGAGCTTTTCGGGCCGCTGGTAACCGTACATCCCGTGCACTCGGTGGAGGAGGCCCTTAGCCACGCAAACGGTCCCGCAACCGGTCTGGACGGCTATGTGTTCGGTGGCAACGAATCTAGGGCGGTGCAAGTGGCCTCCCGTATTCGTGCCGGTGAGGTCCGCATCAACGGCACCTTCATGAGCGACTTGGCCGGCAATTCCCGCCAAAGCTTCTGGGGTAGCAGCGGTATTGGAGGCCATGGTTCCCAGTACGGTGTGCGCTTTTTCACCGGCGACCGGGTCGTTGGCGTGGACAAAGCAAACCTCCCGCTCTAAAGGCTTCCGACCCCAGCAAGCAAAAGCCAGCCCCGGCGGGGCTTCCAGCAAAAGAATCCGGAACCGCGACCCGCAGCCAAGAAGCGGGTCTTCCCAGACTTCAGGAATGTGAGCGAGTCGGGGACGGTCGACACGAGAGAGTCCTTTAATGACAGATACTTCAACGACAGATGCGGGGCGTTTTTCATCGCTGAGTTTCCTTGAGGGCGCAACAGCAGTGATCCCTTCTTTCGGAAGCGACTTGGTTGATTTCCGCAGGGAAATGCATGCAGACCCTGAGGTTGGCCTGCACCTGCCCCGCACCCAGGCCCGGGTCCTTGAAGCGCTCAATGCTCTCGACCTCGAAGTAACCCTCGGAGAAGCAGCCTCCTCCGTGGTTGCGGTATTACGGGGAGGTGCCACCGGGGCCCCCCTCGGGGCCCGCCCAGCTGTACTGCTCAGAGGTGACATGGACGCACTTCCCGTCGCAGAAAAGACGGGATTGCCCTTTGCCTCGACCAATGGAGCGATGCATGCCTGCGGCCACGACCTGCATACGGCAGGCTTGATTGGTGCTGCCCGCTTGCTCTCGTCCGTACGTGAGAGCCTGACGGGTGACGTCATTTTCATGTTCCAACCGGGGGAAGAAGGGCATGACGGAGCGCGCATAATGCTGGAGGAAGGCGTTCTTGGCGCAGCAGGCAGGGGACCGGATGCGGCCTACGCCCTGCATGTCGTTTCGGACGTCCCGTCAGGCGTGTTCACAACCCGTGCCGGCTCCTACATGGCTGCCTTTGGCGAGCTGGCTGTCAAAGTTATCGGGCGTGGAGGGCATGGTTCTCGTCCTTTCCAGGCTCTGGACCCCATCCAGGTTGCTGCCGAAATGCTGGGCGCGCTACAGACCTACATCACGCGGCGATTCAACGTTTTTGATCCCGTTGTACTGTCCGTGGGTCAATTCCATGGCGGTTCCGCCTCTAATGTCATACCTGAATCGGCCGAATTCAGAGCCAGCGTCCGGTCTTTCAGCCAAAGTGTGGAAGCGCGGCTCGCACAGGAGTTGCCGGATCTTATCCGCCAACTTGCGGCAGCTCATCGATTGACAGCCGAGGCAACGTTCACTCCAATAATGCCGCCGACCGTTAATCACGACAGTGACGCGGAACTCTGGGGCAAGATTGCACGCACTTTCTTTGGAGAGCAGCGGTTTGTACAGAGTCCGTCCCCTAGGACCGGCTCTGACGATTTCTCCCGAGTCCTTGTGGAGGTCCCCGGAGCATACGGGCACCTCGGAGCAGGGTCTCCGGATATTGACCCCACAGAGTGGGCGCCCATGCACTCGCCCCGGGCAGTGTTTGACGACGGTGTCCTGGTCGACCACGCACAATTCCTTGCCGGCGTGGCGCTTGCAAAGCTCGAGGAGCTCGGGGTCATAGGGTAGCGTCGGGTGCAGCTTGTAGCTTCTCGGGCCGCCTGCGCCTCATTGAAGCAGGACGGGCTTTACAAGTGTTGGGAACGGGATAGCCCTGCAGTGACTGACTGCCAGACGAAGTGCTGCAAAAGAACATCAGGACGGATCGCCGGGGGTGAGTGCAGTCCCTTTGCTGTCTGAACCTTGGGAATCACTTCCACACAACTGGCCTAACGCGACGCGATGAAAAGACCTTGCAGGCGGACACGCCGAACTTCAGGTTCAGCTACACCCCAACCTGACGTCAGCCAGGTGGCCGGGAAGCGTCAGAGTAGAGCCCAAATCCCCTGTCACTGACAGATGCTCAGGGAAGCCTGAGAACACAACCTGACACCTTAGCGCTACTGATGTAGCGCGCGACATGTGTTCGCTTATCGGCTCACGGCAGCGCGTGACTCTGGCCCTCATCAAAGGAACAATCCCAGCCTTGTCGAGACTGACGAAGTGAGACGCTTTGCTTGGACGCGGCTGGCCCCAAACGGCCAGCCACGCGAATGGCCTCCACCCTCAGATGAGCCGTCCCATCAATGGATCCTTTATCAAGTTACGCACCCCGGTCACACCCCCTGATGAAATCTCGAGGCTAGTGACTCCCGAAACCTATGATCGAACTATCAATGGCTCGCATCCTCAGGGGGAATCATGGAGTACAGGAACGTTGTCGTTCTTGGGAAGCGTGGTTCGCCCGGGCCACTCGGCCTTGGGCAACCGAACGAGCGTCAGATGCGGATTCACGACGACAAGGGCGAGATTGTTCACCGCGAGCGGGTGCCCTCGAGCCATGATGTCTTCGACCATAGGGACCACGAAGTTATCGACAGGTTTATCAAGGCCGCCCACCACAAGCGCACCGGGGAATGGCAGGAGCCCCCCAGATACCAGGATGGGTCCATTCGGAGATGGGAGGAGGCCATCGCCCCGGTGGACCCGGCCAAGCGGATCCCCCGTAAGTGGCTGGCCTTCGTCGGGATCGGCATTGCCGTCCTGCTGTTTGTCGTATTCGGCAACATCGCCAACGAAAACGCCAAACGCCTGCCCAGCCAATCCGAGGCGACCTACTACTGCTTGGACCGCGTGATGGGTCAGCTCACGGTGCCATCGAAGGCCGCGTTCAGTGGCGAGAAGACCACCGGCTCGGGAAGGGACTGGACCACAACCGGGTTCGTCGAGGCCCAGAACGACCTCGGCTCCACGGTCCGGTACCGCTATGCGTGCTACATGAAGTACATGGCGACCACCGACACCTGGACGGGGAACGTGGATATCACACGAGCCCGCCCGGGGCGGGCGGATAAACGGCTGTTGGGACGTTCGGTGGGACCAGAGTGTGAGGCTTCCGGCGGCGAGGAGCATGTGCTGGCGGTTTTCGTGACTACGTCTTCTAACCTTCTAGCTGGATCGCTGTACACACCATTAGCAACGGGACACATCGGCGTCCGGATCACTCCCCCTCGGGCACTCGGTGTCTGCTGTTTCATCTATGGATCCATTGATGAGACGCCCAGCACGCCCTTAGTAGCGCGATTACTCCCTCGGCGGCGCTAACGAGGTCCGACGATTCTAGGTCAAATCACATAGTTGGAGATAAACTCTCAGGTTCCAAACAAATGCATGGGCGATTTTGGCGGGCATGGGCTCAGAATCCCGCTCCGACCAATGACCGCATGAGCGCGGCACCCAAGACGATCCGATCCTGCCCGTCGATCCGTTCTCCCTCTACCTCGATTTGGCGGATGGGGAGGAACCCCTCATCTGTTGCGCCGTGTTCCCGGCAAATAGCGTGAAAGCGGTTCGAGGCGTCGGCGTCCTGGGGTGCTGCAAGTTGAAACCCTTCTTCGACACATCGGATGCCACCACCGCTCCGCGAGAGCTGCAGCCACCGCGGCTCAGTCTCGTAACCTTTGAACCAGGGATCAATAAGCTGATCCTCGACGCCGCTGGCACGGTAAATCGCCAATAGGTAGGGGTCACGGTAATTGGCGCTTCCCGTCAGGGAGGCAGTGCGGAGCATACACATCGAGTAGCCCCAGATCCCTCGAGTTGGTCGGTGTTCGCCGTAGTAAATCCCGGTGTCGCCTTCACGCATTTCTGGGTAAGCGACCATGTAATAGCGCCAGTCAAGCCTGCCCGATGCACGACGGGAAGTAACAAAATCAGCGGCGACCCGCTTCAGGCTGCTGAGCGTTGACATTTGGGAGGCCGATACTTCGTCAAGCAGAGCAGCTAGTGCAGAACGCAGTTCAGCATTTCTCCCACGACCCGAGTGCGCGAACACTTCCCGCCATCGGGACGCCTGTTTCGCTGTACGTGTTCCGAATTGTCTGACTCGCCCGTTGCCGAGGTCGAAGCCATAGTCGCCTTTAGCGAGCAGTGCGGCAGCGAAGAATTCCCACACAGGCGTTTCGGTAACACGTTCGAATGCATCAGCGCGCGCAGGAAGCAGTGCGGGTTCCAGATCGAACGCGAAGACTCGACCGCGGAGAAGCGGATGGTCTTCAAGACGCTGGATCACTATCTCGACATCGGTACCGTAAAACGCTTGCTTTGCCTGCTCGTCACGAACTCTATCCGGGTTGAAGCCCCTAAGCTGCTCGAGCGGCCCGCCTTTGATTAAAAGCTCGACACCTAGAACGAGGTCAGTCATTCGAGCTTCACGGACCTCATCATCAGCCAAGTCGATGAGGTTACGCAGAACGCGAATCCGCTTCGCGAAATCCTCCGTCTGGTACTGCCGATGGACAAGCACTGCGAGAAGGAAAAGCGTCTCCGCCAAAGAGAATTGACGGTTCCGCCCCCGTTTCATGCCGTACCGACGTATACAGGCCGCAAACAAGTTGATGTCGGTGGTGTCGAACAGTGGGATCTTTTCCTGATCGGCCGCCATGTATGCGTTATCAGACTCGGTGAACACGCTCGCGAACACAGCTCCGATGTCTTCTACACCCACCCAGGTGTCGAACGCGTGTTCCAAGAAGTCCAAATTTGGTTCACGGCGTGGATTCGCGGATCCGAAAGCGCGTTCCGTGCGCTCAAGCAGGGTCGCGCCTTGCATTGTCTCACCATCCCGCCACTCGCACAGTTCGACAAGGAACTCGAAGTATCGAAGAAATTCATCGTCGATGATGTCGTCGCCGCCGTCGAACTGCCACAAGACGTCAGTCCAAGAGCCATCAATCTTGTGGATGATGCGGTCGAACCTCTCCGCGTCGGTCCCGTCGGCTAGTAGCTTCTCGAATCGAGCCTTAAAGTTTTCGAAGTTAGTCAGCGGTTTCCCGCGCGAGTTCATTTTGATGTACAGCTCATCCCCAGACGGCATGTCATCGATAGGGAGAAAGTAAAACGAAACGACCTGCCGGTCCTTGTCGACCAGACGCGACCATACCTTCTCGAGATCCAGATACCCCTGGCCGAGACGGTCATGGATGGCGTCCAACATGACGAGCATCGCTTGGACTGTCGGATCGTGCCGCCATGCATGGAGATACCAGGACTGGTTGGTGATCCATTCAGATGGTGTGGCGAAGTCGTCGGTCAGTGAATGCTCCGGATTTACCAATTGACGACAGAACAGCTCCGCTGTCGGACGCGTTGCATACGTCAGCTTAAGAATTCCTTCCGCATCCTCCAGCCGATCGGTTCGCGCCGCTACGTACCAGTGAAGGAGGAAGAGCGTGGTAAGCCGCTGCTGACCGTCCAACGGCTTGAGCGTCGAGTTCTCTATCTCGCCGTAAACGAAATCGAGATCCAGTGGGTCGTCACCGTCAACCGCCTCAATGACGGCGTCAAGGAAATCATGGCGAATCGCCTCGACAAGGGGCCCAAGTCTACCTTGCGCATAGTCTCGCTGGATGAGGGGAATTTCGATTCGCGCGACGCCAGGCATTTCTCCCGTTGCATGGCCGAACATCCCGGCAAACGTCGTCTTGTGTCCCCTCACGCGACAAACTCCTCTTCGTTGTACTCGGCGTCTCGTCTCAGATACGGCTGAACTGCTAAGAGAATTGCGTGCAAATACGAAGCTCGGTCCTGAACCCCCCAGAAATGAATCTGTTGGTCATCGGCGTCGGTGTAGTACTTCAGGAAAACGTTGCGGGTGCAAGGGGGGATGTAGGAACCTGTTTTGTCACGACCAATGATCTCCCTGCGCTTCACCTCGAATGTCGAGTTCGACAAGGCACTGTTATCACCGCTTGCAAGCAATGCAAGGTTGGAAATCCTATGCACACCTTCGTCGTCAGCGTTTCCTTCAGTAAGCGCCATTTCGACCAAGGCTTTGATCCGATCGAACTGGGTACCCACCGCGACGATTCGAGGGTCAGCGATCGCCGCTAGGACCTCATCGATTCCGGCCAGGAGGTTCCTACGAAGGCCCTCCTCGACGCCCGGGACGTCGCTGATAGCGTCGCGGTGCAGCCTGAGCCATTCGGTCCAGACTTTAGTGTCGCGTTTGAGGTCCAGTGCGTTCTGCGCGTGGATGTGTTCGAGCGACCAAACACCGCGGGAGTGCGCATGGAACGAGTAATGCTCCGTGGAGTCGGCACGCCGACGGACTGTCTCCACGTTCATCAGGAGGAGAACGTCCGAGCATTTCGAACCCGACTTCTGGTAGTCGAGGTCAGCGACTTCGTCGGCGTTGAGGTTCAAATGCTTGGCAATGAGTTCATCAAGCACGGCCTGGAGTGCTGGCCGAGTCAGCCCCGACACTGCGTGAAGAAGGCTCGCGAATGTATGTTTTCGGGACGCCACAAGGTACCCAACCTTGTGGAAGATGTCACGATCCTCGTACCAGCCGATGATGAGCGAGTGCAGCTTAACCACTTCGTCCCAGAATGCTTGAGGGTCATCGTCGATCATTGGCCGAAGCGTCTCGAACGTGTAGTACCGGGGCCGGTGCCCGTCGAACGGCGTGCCTCCGCGACGATCCGCAAGGGCATCCAAGATAAGGCTAATCCGCGTTGGTTCATCTTCAGGACGCGTGGTCACGAAGGACCAGACCTCAGGTACCCGTAGTTCACGTTCGAACTGGTCCCACTGAGCTGCCGTCTGCTCGCTGCGGTCAGAGAAGCCCGGACGATGCTGGAGTTTAGCAAGCAATTGAGCCTTAACGAGCTCGGCGTCCGAGAGTGGGATCCGCCCGACGTTCAAACGCGTGAAGAGCGCGATGGAATCAAGTTCCTTCGCAGCTTCATACCAAATCACTCGGACTGACTCGAAAAGGTAATCGTAGAACCGATTCGCGGCCCACTGCTTGCGGTGCCCATACTGATCAAACCACTGACTGATATGCGCGTAGGCGACGAATATGTGATGGAAGTCAATGTTCTCCCGTCTGCGCGATTCCGTCGGCTTGCTCAGGAAGTCCGCGCTTCCGCTTCGTGTCTCATACTCGATCGTGAATCCGGCCCCGGAGTTCTGGAGGCCCTCGCTCTGCATATATTGAAATATCAGGAACAAAGAGGTCAACCTCTGCTGACCGTCGATCAATTCCCATCTACCATCCGACATCGGCTTCACGACGATTGGCTGCAGGTAATAAGAGTCGCCGTTGCTCGCCCAAATGTCGTCGAGCAAGCGCCCCACTTCTTCGGTCCCCCATCGATAGCCGCGTTGATAGGCGGGAACAAAGAATGACCCTTCGATGTCTCCGACAGCACGTCGCTCGAGTATTGCGTCCATGCCCCCACCATATTCGAAGGCCTCGTCCTGCTAAGAGTACGTGGCGAACCATGGTCACATGGGGCTGCTATTGTTGGGTCGCTCCCAGGTAATTGGCATCTTCGAAAGGTAAGTCGCTTGGCTATTGATCTCATCGAGTGCTCAATCTGTCAGACAGACGAGCACGTCAAGCTGGTTGAGCGACTGACCGGAACGCAGAAGAAGCTCGGGTGCACATCCTGCGAACACGAATGGCTCCGAGGTGAACCTGCGCGTCAAAAGATCCAACTGCCGACCTTGGACGAGATCAAAAAGAAGTTTCCCAAACCAGGAGACGTCGATCCCGAAAAGCTCACTCGTGCCAACGAACTCAAGTCCGAGTTTCTCAGCCGCGAACCCGAGCCTGTACCCAACGTCGCCCCTTACTGGGCCAAATACCAGCAGTTGTTCAGCGCCGGAGGCCTGCTAAAAGCAGACCCACAGGATCTCAAGGACTTCGCCAACTCAAATGTCGGCGCGAACCCGGGGAACATGTCCGTCTTCAATGAAGCATGGAACGAAATGGGTCCCGACGCCGGCGCAGCAAGGGTCCGCAAAGCGGTCGAGTATCTGCTTCGGGGCACATCGCCGGTGGATCTGGAGGACCGCCTCACGGCCCTAATCAACGACACAACGCCCTACGGAATGAAGGGCTTCAAGGAGTCACTCCTCACGAAGGTCCTCTGCATCATCTATCCCGACCGGTACCTGACGATCCTCAAGTACACCGGAGAAGCAGGAAAGCGGGAGATTGCACGCTCCCTCTGGGGTATCGAACTGCCCGACCCCGAGAGAGTCGACTGGACCATTGGACGCCTCATCCTATGGAGCAATGACTTGTTGCTTGCCCTTCTCGGCGATGGCTTCCGGCACCAACAGCACGCGTCCGAATTTCTGTGGTGGGCCAAAGACAAGGCCTAGACCGCAGCACGATCAGGAGCTGCCCAGTGGGTCCGCTCCTGAGCCACCCACCGGCCCAGCACCTGCTCACCCAGCCCCAGCTCCCGAGCCACCGGCGCGACCGGCGCGACCGGCCTGCCAGTATCAATCACCAGCCGGGCAGCCTCCCGCCGATACTCCGGAGTGAATATACGTCGTGTCGTGCTCACAAGGAACACCTTCCCGCAGAATCCCAGGATCCCGCTACTTCAGGTGTCCACCAACAGA